>PHBN01000126.1 GCA_002840635.1 Deltaproteobacteria bacterium HGW-Deltaproteobacteria-1 | reverse complement strand
GAACATTCATGCCGGGGCGGGAGGAACGGAAGCGCAGGATTGGGCGGAAATGCTTCTGCGCATGTATTTGCGGTGGGCGGAAAAGAGGAATTTTAAAACAAATATTATTGATTATCTGCCGGGGGACGAAGCCGGCGTCAAAAGCGTGTCCTTCACCGTTGAGGGTGAGTACGCCTATGGGTACACGAAAGCCGAAATCGGAATTCACCGTCTTGTCAGGATTTCTCCGTTTGACGCGGGAGCCAGACGACATACATCCTTCGCCTCCGTATTTGTTTATCCCGAGGTCGATGATGAAATAAAAATTGATATCAATGAAGATGATTTACGGATCGACACGTTCCGGTCAGGCGGTAAGGGAGGGCAGCATGTCAACAAAACCGATTCCGCTGTTCGGATAACCCATTTACCGACCAATATTGTTGTGCAATGTCAGAATGAGAGATCACAGCATAAAAACAAAGCCATGGCGATGAAATATTTAAAATCGCGGCTCTATGAGAGAGAACTCCAGCTGAAGAATGATAAACTTGATGAAGAAAACAAGCAGAAAAAAGACATTGCCTGGGGAAGCCAGATTCGCTCCTATGTTTTGCATCCCTACAAAATGGTGAAGGATCACCGGACGAACCTGGAAAACGGCAACGCGCAAAAGGTGCTGGATGGCGAGATTGATGATTTTATCCAGGCTTATCTGATGTATATCGGCAACAAGGGGCAAAATGGCTCTTCATCTGCAAGCTAAGTAAACGATAATATTTAAAGTTGTCATTATTGTTTTGGGATATCGGGGAATATGTGTTATACATTTTGGCAACAGTGGTCATCGTGTTGATTAAACCGGAGAAAATAACGAACTGATCTGTGGTCGGAAACAAGATGTTGTTATGATCAGTAACCGAAAATGAAATCAGGAGACGAAGCGCATGTTAAAATGTAAAAAATATGTTTCATCAATTTTTTTGATCATTAGTTTGAGCCTGATCGTATTGCTGGTGAGCGGCTTTCAGGCATTTGCGGAAAATACGGTTAAGCAGGTCGCCCTTTCAGGAACGAATGTCGATGAAAAGAAACAAGATCAGAAGAAATCAATCGGACCTGTTGAGGCTGTCAAAAACATGCTTTTCGGTGATTCAAAATCAGATTCATCAGTTAATGAAAACGGGGAAGACGACGAGGAACAGGATCTGATGGAAAATGCTCTTGAATTCCTCGAAAAAGCCGATCAATACTGGAAAAAAGGCGATATCGAAAACACCCTGAATGAACTGGACAAGGCCTATGCGTTGATTTTGGACGCGAACGGTGAAGTGGTAATTGCGCGACAGAAAGATGATTTACGTCTTTTGATTTCTCAACGAATCATGGCAGTTTACGGTTCCAAACAGCGCCGTACGATTGGTAAGTCCAGTGAAATTCCACATTTGATAAACGCAGATGTGGAAAAAGAAATTCGTTCATTTCAGGGGCCGGAAAGAGAATTCTTTATCGGTTCCTATGAACGCTCCGGCAAGTACAAAGATCTTATTGTCGGTGAATTAAAAAAAGCAGGGGTCCCCGAAGAGCTTTTCTGGCTGCCTCTGGTGGAAAGTGGATTCAAGGCGACCGCCTTATCCTCCGCGAGGGCGTTGGGCTTGTGGCAGTTTATTCCCTCTACAGGTTATAAATATGGTCTTTCCCGTGATGAGTGGGTGGACGAGCGCATGGATGTCTTAAAGTCCACACAAGCGGCCATCGCCTATTTGAAAGAACTGCATGCCATGTTTGGCGACTGGCTTACCGTGCTGGCGGCTTATAACTGCGGCGAGGGCAGGGTGCTCCGCGTCATATCAAGACAGCAAATCAATTTCTTTGACCGGTTCTGGGATCTATATGCGCAATTACCCAACGAGACAGCGCGCTATGTTCCCCGTTTTCTTGCCACGCTGCATATCGTAAAAAATCCCGGCAAGTATGGGTTTGATTTACAGACAACAAAAGACTCTTTACTGAAACATGAAACAGTCAAGGTCAATAAGATCATGAAGCTATCGGATATCGCTTCGAAAATGGAGGTGTCCGAAGAAACCATTACCGTTCTCAACGCGGAACTCAGGCACAAACTAACACCTGACCATGAATACACCATCAGAATTCCGAAAGGATCGCGCGATAAATTCAACAGTGTCTACAATGAGATTCCGGAAACGGAAAAACCAATGTTCACTTACGCCCGATCGCAGTCACCCCGGTCGGCATCCATCCATTCAAACTCAAAATCAAAATCAGCAGGTGCCTATGATACGCATCGTGTCCGCCGTGGTGAGACAATGGCGTCCATCGCGAATAAATATGGCGTGTCCGTCAGGGCCCTCCAGAGAGCGAATCGTTTGAGCAGGAAAAACGGGTTAAATAAGGGGCAGATTGTTCGAATTCCCGGCAGCAGAAACCTTGCGGCTCTTAATAATAACGATTCAACTGCCGTTTACAAGGTAAAACAGACGGATTCCCTCAATGATATTGCCAAACGATTTGATGTATCCGTGGCAAAACTTAAGAAAGCGAATAATTTAAAAGGCAATACCATAAAAGCCGGACGAAAAATCAAGATTCCGGGTCAGAAAATTGGATGTAATTCCGGAAAGGGAAAAACCAAAAAAGGCACAGCGGCCAGGAACGGCAAAAAAAGAACGATTGCCGCAAAAAACTGACAGGTATTTTGAATCACCTTCGGCTGTGCAAGAATCCGGAAAGTGATTAATGGTACCAAGTAGCATGTAGTTGCCAATTTAAGAGTAGCAACTACCGGTGGGGAAGGAATAGTTTGTTTTTGCGCTTCCTTGCGGAATGCGCATCCGGTCTTTGGCTAACCTTGTTGGCATCATCGCGTGTCCCCTCATAGGGGGTCGACTTCCTCAACGTATCAATAATACGCTTGCGGAGCGAGGTCACTGAGCCTGTCGAAGTGCTGCCGCGTTATCCTTTGAATGCAACTTGGTATAAATAGCAAATTGGCTGACGATCTTTCTGTTTGGGCAAAGCTGCCGGTTGGAAGGCATTAATTGATTTTCATGGATTGGGTTAATGTAAAAAAGAGTTCTTTTTCTTTCTTCTTCATTTTCATGGCGTCTGCTATAGAGGTGTTTTCGTGATTATAACCTTTCAGATGCAGCAGACCGTGAATAATTAAGAAAAGGATTTCCTCTTCGAAACTCAGATTACCCCTCACTGCGTCCCTGCCTGCCGTGTCAACGGATATGACAATGTCGCCCAGCATTTCCGGGTTAATGTCGCTGAATTCACCTTCCTGAAGCGGGAAAGAAATTACATTGGTAGGCCTGTCCTTGGCGAGGTATTGTTTATTGATTTGCCGTATACTCGCATCATCAACAAACGTAATGCTGATTTCCATATTTGCGCAGTCGAGCAGTTTCAGAAGCTCGTTTACCTGCCTGCGGATTCTGCGTTTGTCGATTTTAATGCGTTTCTGCTGATTTTCTATTTGGATGTTCATGGGATTCTTTTTTCCCGTTTGTTTCTTTTAATGCTGATTCCGGATAATCGACGCGGTGATGAAAGATTCCCGTCAAGATACGTGTAAATGTCTCCGCGATCGTGCTTAAATTTTTCAGCGTCAACTCACAGTCGTCCAACTGACCGTCTGAATAGACACGTCCGATCCGCTCGCGAACCAGTGACCGGATCCTTGCAGGTGTCGGATTCGTAAGAGTGCGCGAGGAGGCTTCAATAATATCACCCAGCATAACGAGTCCTGCTTCCTTTGTCTGAGGTTTGGGGCCGGGATAACGAAAATCGCTTTCCGTAAGAGAACGAATCGATTCATCCTTGTCCTTTTTGGCCTTGTCGTAAAAATAACTTACAAGACTGGTTCCGTGATGTTCCCGGATGATGTCGATGATGGGCTGACCGAGTTTTGCCTGTGCGGCCAGTTCACAACCTTCCTTGATATGGGAGATGATAATCAGCGTGCTCATCTTTGGAGAGAGTTTATCATGCCGGTTGTCGTAGCTGGTTTGATTTTCAATATAATAATGCGGTTTCGCCAGCTTGCCGATATCATGATAGTAAGAGCTGACTTTGGCCAGCAGTGCATTCGCACCGATCGCTTCCGCTGCCGTCTCCACAAGCGATGCGACGATGATGCTGTGATGATACGTGCCCGGTGCTTCGATAATCATTCTCTGGAAAATCGGCTGATTGAGGTTGGCCAGCTCCAACAGTTTAATATAGGTGATAAAGCCGAATAGGCTTTCAAATACAGGGGTGAGGCCTGCTACAAGTACGCCGGTGATAATGCCGCCTAAAATGCCCATGGCCAGGCGGATCGGCAAATCATTCAGAAAATGGCCGGATAAAAGATTCAGGCAAAAAATTGCCGCGATGTTGATAACGCCCAGGAAAAGACCGACCTTGAAAAAAGTGGAACGCTGGCGGCTGTTGACAATGTGATAGGAAGCGGCAACAGATCCCATAAAGGAAAAAAGCGGGTAAATGATTTTCTCTTCAAAAAGAAGACTGATGAGAAAGGAAGTCAGAACGCTGATG
>PHBN01000482.1 GCA_002840635.1 Deltaproteobacteria bacterium HGW-Deltaproteobacteria-1 | reverse complement strand
CCAGTGGTAGTGCAGGGTGGAAATATCGATTCCTACTTCCTTGGCAATCATTCGGGTTGTTGTGCCGTGGAAACCGTATTCACCAAAAATACGGCGTGCGACGGCAAGAATCTTTGCCTTCATGGATTCAGGATTTTTACGGGCCTTTTCAAGTGGTGATCTCATTGTGTAGCTCCATATGTTTTACTTCTGTCATTTAATCGCTCAGATGAAATCTCTGAGACTTGCTTCTTAGAAATAGCATCTATCCTTTGATATCTTATGGTGCTCTTTAAACCACATTTTTAAATCCAGTATGAAAATAATTGTCAAGCGTCAAGTTATTTTTGATTTTGATATGACGCCCGACGTTCATCTCGGGATGAAGAGCGAAACTACCCTTTTTTCCACGGGCCAAGAACATTACATGATCAATAAACATGCAACCGGCAAAATAAATATATCGCTGGTATGGAATCTATCCGCGAAGAATACCACCAAATAACGAAAGCCGAGGCATGAACAGCCCCGGCTTTCGTTTAGACTCGTTTTTTATTTTGCCTCTTTTAGCAGGACTTTGACCATATCCGTTTTTTCCCAGCGGTAGTCATCCATAAAGAATGTACGCGGGATTTTTCTGTATATATTTCCGTTCAGCAGATCAAATTTTTCAATCATACCTTCCGGTGTTAGATCAAAATTCGCCGCAATGATTTTTCCGAGTTTCTCATCGGGAATTTTTCCGGTCCCGAATGTGTTGACGTAAATGGAAAACGGATCGGCAATGCCGATGGCGTATGCCAGCTGAACCGCACATTTGGAAGCAAGACCCGCGGCCACGATGTTCTTTGCAACATGGCGGGCGCCAAAAGCCGCCGAACAGTCAACCTTCTCCGGGGTCTTGTTGACCACCGCACCGCCGCCGAGCTGCGCGCCCGGATAACCGCCGTAAAACTGCACAACCAGTTTGCGTCCGGTCACCCCTGAATCAGCGGCGCTGCAGGAATTGATGGCATTCCATTCACCTGTCGGGTTGAACAGAAATTCAGTCTTCTTATCTACGCAGTCCTTCATGGAATCAAAAGCGATCTTTTTGGCCCGGTCGCGCACCTTCGATCGATCGCCTTTAACAAAACGGTAATCGATCGAGTTGGACATCAGAACTTTTGCCACACGCAGCGGCTTTCCCGTCTTGGTATCGTAATCAACCGATACCTGCCCTTTTCCA
>PHBN01000125.1:3254-7811 GCA_002840635.1 Deltaproteobacteria bacterium HGW-Deltaproteobacteria-1 | reverse complement strand
GCAGATGCAGGACATCCCGGTTGTTCTTGCTTCGCAGGACGCGATCAACGCTGCCATTAATCTGGCCTACGACATGAGCCGCTCTTCTGCCAAGGATTACTTTGAAGAAATAAGCGAAGAGACGGCGGACGATCTGATATCGGAAATCAATGAAACAGCAGACCTGCTCGATGAAACCAGTGATGCCCCGATCATCAAGCTGGTCAACCTGCTGGTTTCCGGGGCCATTAAAGACCGCGCCAGTGATATTCACGTTGAGCCCTATTCCGGAACGTTAAAAATCCGCTACCGGATTGACGGAATTCTTTATGACATCCTGAACCTGCCGCGACGGATTCAGTCACCGCTCACGTCCCGCCTGAAGATTATGGCCAAACTCAACATCGCTGAAAAGCGTCTTCCGCAGGACGGCCGGATTGAACTGAAGATTGCCGACCGCCTGGTGGACGTGCGCGTATCCGTGATCCCCACGGCTTTCGGTGAAAGGGTAGTGCTGCGTCTTTTGGACAAATCGGGCAATATCCTGATGCTCTCGGATCTGGGCATGCACGACGAACGAATCAAGTTGCTGGACAGGCTGATCAAGTCACCTTACGGAATTATTCTGGTAACGGGACCTACCGGTAGCGGAAAGACCACCACTTTATATGCGGCGCTTTCCACCATCAACCGGCCTGAAATCAACATCATTACCATTGAAGACCCGATTGAATATCAGATGGACGGTGTGGGGCAGATTCAGGTCAATCCAAAAATTGATCTGACCTTTGCTGCCGGCCTCCGTTCCATTGTGCGTCAGGATCCGGATGTCATCCTGGTCGGTGAAATCCGTGACCGCGAGACTGCGGAAATCGCTATCCAGTCATCGCTGACCGGCCACCTGGTCTTTTCAACACTTCACACCAATGACGCGGCCAGTGCGGTAACGCGTCTGATTGACATGGGGATTGAGCCGTTTTTGGTGACATCTTCCATAGTGGCGATCATTGCCCAGCGCCTGGTCCGCGTGCTTTGTCCGCATTGCAAGGAAATCTACACGCCTGATAAAGAAACCCTGGCCAACCTGGGACTCACAGCATTGATACTGGAGAACAACACCTTCTACCGGAAAAAAGGCTGCAATCTTTGCATGCATACCGGATTCCGCGGCCGAACGGCGATCTTTGAAATTATGGTTGTCGATGATGATATTAAAAGACTGGTTTTAAAGACATCGGATGCCAATCAGATCAACGAGCAGGCCGTTAAACAGGGCATGATTACGCTGCAGCAGGACGGTATTCACAAAGTGCTGGCCGGCATCACCACAACCGAGGAAGTGTTGCGCGTTACCCGGTCGCTTGCCCGCAAGGAGGATATTGTTCAGGAGACATGAAGGAAAAAATTAAACCTGTTCAGACCTGCACCGACAGCATTTGCCGCTACTTTGAAAGACCGGGAGCCGTAAACACCCGTCAGGCACTGGAAATCGTTTGCCTGAGAGCCGCCAGGCCGGATATATCCAAGATTGTTATTCCGACCTATTCCGGCAAAAGCGTGCTCATGGCGGCTAAAATGGTTGATCCCGCAAAAATTGTTGCTGTCACTACGGTATACGGGTTTAAAAAGCCAAACGCGCAGCTTATCAAGGAAACCACGCGCAGCAGGCTGCTCGCCATGGGAATGCAGGTGGTAACAGCCGCACACGCATTTGGCGGAGTTGGACGCTCGGTGCGCAGGAAATTGGGAACGTATCAGGTTGATGAAATCATCGCTTACACGCTGCGAATTTTTGGTCAGGGTACGAAAGTTGCGGTAGAAGCCGCTCTGATGGCGGCGGATGCCGGATGCGTGCAGGCGGATGAAAACATCATCTCCACAGGGGGATCGTCTTCCGGAATCGACACCGCCCTGGTTTTACAGCCGGCCAATACCAGTTCATTCCTCGATGTGAAAATTCGAGAAGTCATCTGCAAGCCCGCATTTTTTTGAGCTCGATGGGTTGCGATTGGCAGATATTCAACAGGTGAAAACATGAAGATTGATGAATCACGTTTTATCGAATTTTGTAAAATGAGCGGAAGCGGCAATGACTTCATCATCATTGACAACCGCGATCTCTCATTGCAGATCATTGATCTGCCGGTTTTTGTTCGCCGGATTTGTCAGAGAAAGGTTTCCGTCGGTGCAGACGGGCTTTTTCTGATTGAACCGTCCGAGGTTGCCGATATTAAATGGCGTTTTTTTAATTCAGATGGCAGCGTGGCTGAAATGTGCGGCAATGGCAGCCGTTGCGTGGCCCGCTTTGCAAATTTCAATAATATTGCCGGACCGAAAATGTCCATTGAGACGGAAGCAGGCATTGTTACCGCCGAGGTATTTGACGACAACGTGAAGGTTCGTCTTACTGAGCCATCCTCGCTGGAAATCGCCCGGGAAATCATGCTGAACGGCAGCCCGTGTCTTCTGGATCTTATTGATACCGGAGTGCCTCATGCTGTTTCATTTGTGGATGATCTGGAAACCTGCGCCGTCGTCGGGACGGGACGGCAGATCCGCAGGCATGACTCTTTCCAGCCGAGAGGCACAAATGCCAATTTTGCCTGTGTGACAGGACGGCAGAATATGAAAGTCCGCACCTATGAGCGGGGCGTGGAAGATGAAACGCTCGCTTGCGGTACCGGTGTTGTCGCCTCCGTTCTGGCCGCCGCCGGGCGCGGGCTGGTGGATTCTCCGGTAGAGGTAACCGTGCAAAGCGGCGAAGTTTTACGAGTGTATTTCACCCGCCGAGATGACCATTTTGAGGAAATTTACCTTGAAGGGAAAGTGAAAATGGTTTATCAAGGACTTCTTTTTGAAGAGGCCTATAAGTAGTCCCGTTCCCTTGTCCACAGGTGGAATAGAGGTATGGTCCTCATAGCCTTTTCATCATTCAGTGCGAGCATGGCAAGGCGTAGAATCCGAAAACATTTCAAGATGATGTTTTTCTCGGGTTAAATCATTTTATTACCGCTGTAATCATATCAATTGGAGGTTTGAACAGTGCAGACTGCGGAGAGATTAAAAAAAATACCCCCATATTTATTTATGGAGTTGAGGAAAAAAATAAATCAGGCCAAAGCCGCAGGTGTCGATGTGATATCGCTTGCGATCGGAGACCCGGTGGAAGCCACCCCGAATTCCGTTATTGATGAATTGTGCCGCAGTGCCCGCGACCCTCAAAATCACCGGTATCCCACCGATGAGGAAAAGGGTATGCTCGCTTTCCGCAAAGAAATTGCCCGCTGGTACGGGGAGCGTTACGGCGTCAGCCTGAATCCCGAAAATGAAATTCTTGGACTCATCGGCTCCAAGGAGGGCTGTCATCACTTTGTGCTGGCGCGCGTCAATCCCGGGGACACCGTGCTGATGACCGACCCCGGCTATCCGGCGTATCGATCCAGTATCCTGATGGGAGAGGGTGTTCCTTACAATGTGCCTATCCTTCCGCAGAACCATTATTTGCCGGTTCTGGAAGACATCCCCACGGACGTGGCCAGAAAGGCCAGTGCGATGTTCCTGAATTATCCGAACAATCCGACCGGTGCTTGCGCCACAATGGACTTTTTAAACAGACTGGTCGCCTTTGCGGGTGAGTTTGATATCGCTGTTTGCTATGACAACCCCTATAGTGAAATCGTATTTGCCGGTCAGGATCGCCTGAGTTTCCTGATGGCACCGGGGGCCAAAGATGTCGGCGTGGAACTGAATTCCCTCTCCAAGCCGTTTAATATGTGCGGCTGGCGTTTGGGAATGGCGTGCGGTAATCCCGATCTGATTGCCGGTATCAGCAAAGTAAAGGAAAATACCGATTCGGGGATTTTTAATGCCGTGCAGTACGCGGGTATTCAGGCCCTGCATAACGAAGCAGGCTTCATTGAGGAGATGCTCTCCATTTACGGACGAAGGCGTGAACTGGTTTTAAAAACACTCAAAAAGATCGGCATCGATTTTAATCCGCCACGCGGCACGTTTTACCTGTGGGTGCCGGCGCCTGAGGGTTTGACGTCACTGGAGTTCACCAACAGGCTGTTTGACAAGACTGCCGTCGTCGTGGCGTCCGGTACGGCTTACGGTCAATACGGGGAAGGCTTTGTGCGCATCTCGCTTACCGTGCCGGATGAGCGGTTGAAAGAAGCGATGGGACGGATCGAGAAAGAATTTACGAAATAACGCCGGAAAAGGTCTGTATGCTGCGTTGCGCTGCATCTTCAGTCACTGCAGCGTATGAAAAATACGCCTCGCTCCTTCAGCTTTGCGCGCCTTGCCTCCAGAGCCTTTTGCGACGTTATTGATACCAAGTCGAATTCTTTGGCTAACTTTGTTGGCATCGTCGTCGGCTTCCTCAACGTATCAATAATACGCTTGCGGAGCCTCCTCCTTGCCGCCGCGTTATCCTTTGAATGCAACTTGGTATGAACATGTAAGGAACAGGTAGTTAATAATGGAAATGGGTATTTTGGGACTTCCCCAGAGCGGGAAGAGCACCCTGTTTGAAATCATGACGGGAGTAAAAAGCGGCCAGTCGCATGAAGCGGT
>PHBN01000125.1:747-3247 GCA_002840635.1 Deltaproteobacteria bacterium HGW-Deltaproteobacteria-1 | reverse complement strand
ACTACCGGATGTTTCCCTTGCCCTTGACGCCTATCGCAAGCTCGAAGACGAGTTGGTTCTCTCCGACCTTTTGATTATTGAAAAAAAACTGGAGCGCCTGGCCAAAATGTCCAGAAAGGCGATCTCTCCACAGGAAACGGTGCAAAACGATCTTTTGCCCAGGTTAAAAGACTGCCTGGATGCGGGAAAGCCTCTGCGCGCGGCAGGACTCACGCCTTTAGAAGTATTGACCTTGCGCAGCTTTTCTTTCTGGACAATCAAGCCGGAAATGATTGTGCTTAATATAGCCGAAGACAACCTTTCCTTTGCCGACGCTTTTGCACGAGAGGTGAATTTGCAGGAACCCGTCATGGGGATCTGCTGCAAGATCGAAGCGGAGTTGGTTGGGCTGGACGCCGCCGATCAGAAAGAATTTCTGGATTCCATGGGGATTGCGGAACCTGCTTTTGGCCGCATTATCCGCACCGCTTTTTCTCTTTTGGGGCGCATGTCTTTTTTTACCGTAGGCGAAGATGAAGTCAAGGCCTGGGTGATTCCCGTTGACACGAAAGCGCCAAAAGCCGCCGGAGCCATTCACAATGATTTTGAAAGGGGTTTTATCAAGGCGGAGGTCATGTCCTATGAGGACTTCATCGCTCACGGCGGGTCAGCCGCCCGGGTGAAATCAGCTGGCCGCCTGCGGCTGGAAGGCAAAGAATACATTGTCCAGGACGGCGATATCATTAACTTCCGCTTCAATGTTTGATGAACTAAGGAAGAGAAATAAATTCAAACCGGTGGAATAAGCCGGTGCGAATATCCGGGATGATAGAAGAACCCTCATTCCGATCAACTTTAAATTTCTATTTTTCCCGGCTGGTGAGAAATCAGATTACAAGTCAGGGGAAATATTTTTCAAAACAAAATAATTATTTATCTTTCTTGTCTTTGTCCGCGGGCTTGCCGTTTTCCTGCTGGTCGTACTGAGCGATAATATCTTTCAGCTCCATATCATGATCTTCCAGAACGACATATGGCTGTCCATCGTCGCCTTTCAGCGTCACGTTTTGATCTTTGTATGCATCATCGACAGAGGCCATGTAAACCACATCCTGAACGGCATTAGGGTCAATCAGAGAAGAAATGCGATCTGTCTCCCTGGAGGATTCTGACCCCATGCCAAAGCTTCTGTGCGGATGGTTAAACGATGCCCGGTTATTGATAAACTCCTTCTGGTAGAGTTCCATGGTGAACATGCCTTCCTGTTTGCCGCCGAGCATGATATTTTCCAGCTGAGTCAGTTTATTGTCACGAATGCTGCTTCTGACAGATGCAGATCCGCGGGTGATGGATAGAATCGGCACACGGAAACCCGCTTTTTCAATGTAAGTCAGCTGCTGAACCAGGAGCCAGGAAAGAGTGGAGGCAAACTGATAGCGAATGACCTCCTGGCTTTCTCCGGACACACAATTGTTGATGCGGTAGATGGCGTCTTCCGCATCAGTGGCATGAAGAGTCGCAAAAACAAGATGCCCGGACTCGGCAGCGTTCAGGGTAAGACGGATTGTGTCTGGTTCTCTGAGCTCTCCGACAAAAATCACATCCGGACTTTCGCGCAGAACATCGAGCAGGCCTTGGTTAAAGGACGGCACATGCACACCGACTTCGCGTTGTTCAATGAATGCTTTTTTAGGTTTAAACCGGTATTCAATGGGATCTTCAATCGTTATGATATGTACGGGTTTGGCGCGATTGATTTCTTCAATGATCGCCGCCACGGTAGTCGATTTACCGGATCCCGTGCTTCCGCAGACAAGAACCAATCCGGACCGAAGATCGCGGATCTGGTTGAGGGAAGGATGCAGATTCAGTGACGTAATGTCCGGAATGGTTTCGGGCAGAAGCCGTATGGCCAGACTTAATCCCCGCGTTGTGTAGAACGTATTGATCCGTACCCGCACGTGATTGAACGACATTGCAAAATCGACGGACCATTTTTTTCTCAGGGTCAATAGCTGACGTTCACTCAGCATCTCTTTGACCATTGCGTCAATTTCTGTATGCGTCCACTTGACATTTTTATCGAAGTGAATGATTCCGTCGCTGCGAAAAATCAAAGGGAAACCGCCGGTGATGTGGAGGTCGGAAATTCTCTGTTTGATGGCGGCAAGAATCAGGTCTGAAAAACGCTTGTTCATATTTTGTGTCCGACAGGCGATCGGCATGCTTTTTAAGACTGCAAAACAACGTATATAGAACTTATCCGTCTGAAACCGCCTATCACGAATCCGGCTGTTTCGTATTTAAAATTAATACGGGAAAAGATTTCCGGCGTCAAGCTGAAAATGTTGGGTATCAAGGAAGATAAACGGCAAATGAATAAGAGTAAACCGGTTGTAAAGGAAACAGGAACGCCTCTAAAATTGTTCATAACTGGCGGAGAGAGCGGGATTCGAACCCGCGGTACACCTTTAAAGGGCGTACAATCGCTTAGCAGGCGATCGCTTTCGGCCACTCAGCC
>PHBN01000125.1:0-621 GCA_002840635.1 Deltaproteobacteria bacterium HGW-Deltaproteobacteria-1 | reverse complement strand
GCGGAGGGAGCAGGATTCGAACCCGCGAGACTTTCGCCCAACGGTTTTCAAGACCGCCGCCATCGACCACTCGGCCATCCCTCCATCATGATGTTTTTTCTGTTATCCCTCAGGCCATCTTAAGGAGTAATCCGTTCAAGACCTCTCATGTAGGGACGCAAGGCTTCCGGTATGATGATGCTGCCGTCGGCCTGCTGATAATTTTCCATAACAGCCACAACCGTACGGCCTACCGCCAGGCCTGAACCGTTTAAGGTATGGACAAATTCCACCTTGCCATTGTCTTTCCGGCGATATCGGATCGCTGCACGCCGTGCCTGAAAATCTTCAAAGTTGCTGCACGAAGAAATTTCCCGATAGGTGTTCTGTCCGGGTAACCACGCTTCGACATCGTATGTTTTGGCCGATGAAAAGCCCAGATCGGCCGTACAAAGACAAACGGTGCGATAAGCAATCTCCAGTTTTTTCAAAACTTCTTCCGCATTGACGGTTAATTTTTCCAATTCATCATAGGAGGACTCCGGTTTGGAAAATTTCACCATCTCCACTTTGTTGAACTGGTGCTGACGAATCAGTCCCCGGGTGTCCTTGCCGTAGGAACCGGCCTCCGCGCGGAAACAG
>PHBN01000481.1 GCA_002840635.1 Deltaproteobacteria bacterium HGW-Deltaproteobacteria-1 | reverse complement strand
CTTCGGTCGCGTAATAAAAAACAACCTTATCTATCTGGCAAACCTGACGGCCCTTGAAGCATGGTATGTTCAGATAAGAAAACCGTTTCTGGAAACCAGGGAATTCGGCTCTCTTATTTATGCCGGTCTTCTGGAGCAGCTTTTGGCGGCTAAAAAGGAGCGCCTGAAAAGATTAAAAGCGATGGCGGGAAAAGCCTTGGCATCACCCACCGAGTATGACAGCAAAAGAAAGGAACTGCTCGATCAGATCGGTTGGTTTGAAGAACTCTTCACAGGGAAAATGCCGGAGATCGTGGCCGCGACAGATAAATCCCGGGAGGATTTTCTGAACGATTTTGAAAAGACCGTGAAAGACAAACATGCAGATTACATATCAACCATCCAGGATCTGCCGGCCGAAGTTTCCAGAAAAGGCGTAACATGGTTAAACGGCATCGTTAATGCCATTGCTCAAAAGACCGTTCAGGCCCTACCGTCAACAAGTTTATGAAAAACCTTGCATCTAATCATCGGCAAATCTGAATCATTGTAAAAAGGAGAAAAACAGTGGGTAAATTATTTGGAACCGACGGGATCAGAGGCGAGGCAAACCGTTATCCCATGACGCCTGAAATTGCCTTTGGAGTTGGACGGGCCATGGTGCATCTATTTAAAAAGGAAGGTCACCGCGCCACAATCATTATCGGAAAGGACACCCGGCTTTCCGGGTACATGCTGGAAAGTTCCCTGGAGGCCGGCGTAAGCTCTATGGGAGGGAATCCCTATCTTGTCGGCGTGCTGCCCACACCGGGAATTGCTTTTATCACCCAGAGCATGCGTGCAGACGCGGGCGTAGTGATCTCTGCGTCGCACAACCCGTTTCAAGACAATGGAATAAAAATTTTTGGCGGTGACGGCTACAAACTTACCGACGAACAAGAAGAAACGATAGAAGACCTGATACTTAATGACAAGCTTAATAGCTTCCTGCCGCCGGCAAGCGGCATCGGCAAAGCTTTCCGGCTTGAAGGCGTGATCGGCCGTTACATCGTTTTTGCAAAAAACACATTTCCCCGTTACCTTTCCATGGAAGGAATGAAAATTGTTCTGGACACTGCCAATGGCGCTACCTATCGGGTGGCACAGGATACATTTAATGAACTTGGGGCTGATGTTGAAACGATTCACAAAACGCCAAACGGCATAAATATCAACGATCATTGCGGATCACAGC
>PHBN01000124.1:3890-8491 GCA_002840635.1 Deltaproteobacteria bacterium HGW-Deltaproteobacteria-1 | reverse complement strand
ATGCTGCGCCGGTTCACTGACGAACATCCGGGCGTCCACGGTGACATAACCGTCCGGATACAGGAACAACGGATTGAGATCCAGTTCTTGAATTTCAGGATTTTCCACGACCAGCCGTGATATTTTTAAAAGCAATTGCTGAAGCGAACCGAGATCGACGGCCTGTCCCCGATAACCTTTCAGGATGTCCGAACCGCGGATGTCTTCGATCATTTGCACGGCATCTTTTTCGGTGATCGGCAGAATGCGGAAAGATACGTCGCGCAGGACTTCAACAAACACGCCGCCCAGGCCGAACATGATCAGCGGTCCGAAGCTGGGATCACGCGTCACCCCGATGATGGCTTCAATGCCCGTTTTGGCCATGCGCTGCACCGCAACGCCTTCGATATGCTGGTATTTGAATGTTTCCAGAATGTCGCGGTAGGCTTTGCGCACGTCTTCCGCGCTCATCAGATGGAGTTTGACGCCGCCCGCATCCGTTTTGTGAACAACATCCGGCGAGACGATTTTCATCACCACGGGGAATCCAATTTTATCACAGATGGCCAGCGCTTCGTCTTCAGACCGGGCTATCAGGTAACCCGTGGTCGCAATGCCAATACCCTCCAGAATTTCCTTGCTCTCATGCTCCATCAGGTAACTGCGGTTATCCCGTAACGCCTGATGGATAATTTCAGCCAACTCATCTTTCAGAAGTTTGTCTCCCGCGGATGATGGTTCCTTCCGGGTGACCAATTTTCCCGACGTTACCTTTGGTGATTCTGAAAATGCCTGTCCCATAACATCCTCCCCCTCATAGTCTTCCCTGCGTTTTTTTCGCGGCGTCTAAAGTCAATACGGAACTTGAACACGATACTGGGTTAACACAGACATTTAAAAGATAATATCGGTGGAGGTCTTATTTTTGCGTCGGAACAATGCCGGATGCTATGACGGATTTTGTCCGACAAGGTATAATGCCAATACCACTTCCCTGGAACAAGAGGTGCAGCCGGCACTGAAGGGTGACAAGACCGGGAGCAGGGTTATGTCCCTGTCATTGCGAGTCCCGGCGACGGGACGTGGCAATCTTTTATTTTTCACTCTTCATTCTTTGCAAATTTTTTCGCAGTTTATTCATCATCAATCATTTACATGAGGCGCATCCCATGCCGCATAAAGGGAAGAGCATAGAAGATATTTCCGGCGGTCAGATTGTTCTTTATCAAAACAATCTGGAAGTCAAATTAATGCGCGATACTGTCTGGCTCACGCAAAAACAAATGTCTGAACTTTTCGATAAAGATTCCGATACAATCGGGTTGCATCTGAAAAACATATATAAAGAACACGAGTTGGAAGAGTCTGCAACTACCGAGGAATCCTCGGTAGCTCAAACGGAGGGGAAACGCAGCGTTCATAGAAAAGTCCGTTTCTACAATCTGGACGCCATCATTTCCATAGGCTACCGTGTGAACTCCAAACGAGGCACCCAATTCCGCATCTGGGCCACAAACGTTTTGCGAAAGCACCTCGTGGAAGGCTACACGCTCAATCAAGGAAGGCTTGAGGCGCAGGCCGGCAAAATCAAAGAATTGCAGGAAGCTATAAGCCTTCTTTCCAATGTTGTGGCACTGGAAAGCATATCCGACGAAACAAAGGGCATTATTCAGATCATTTCTGAATATTCGCGGGGGCTTGGTATTCTTGACGATTATGATCATGAACGTCTATCGATGCCCGGCGGTACCAAGCGGAAAACGGTCATCATGACCTATGAAGATGCGCAGGAGATCATCACCGCGATGAAAAGCAAGTCCCACGATTCTGCGCTCGTCGGCCGTGAAAAAGACAACAGCTTCAAAAGCTCAATCGGCGCAATCTATCAAACCTTCGATGGCAAGGACCTCTATCCGACCCTGGAAGAAAAGCTGCACATCTGCGAAAAGACGGCAGTAAGCGGATCGACGACAACGCGCTTGCGGCTCTCACCTTGATGGTTGCCGCAAGCAAGCCATCTGAGAAATATAAACTGATCAAAGTGATTTTGAACTTGATGCATGAATAGATACGGAAAATAGAACCGTCCCCATTATCTCCTAGAGCAGGGTAATGTCCCTGTCATTGCGAGCAGACCCTTGGTCTGCATGGCAATCTTTCTTTTAATCGTCAGGCTGGAGCAACCATGCTGTGCTCCGAAATATTTTGGTTCAATCGAAGGACGATTGAATCAGCTTAAAATCCATCATCGATTTTTAATTTTCGGAAATGGCCACTTCTTGCAGCATCCACCTACAAACAAATGTTTTTGAAAAGTCATGATGTTATTGATTACTATTCGAAATCATGTTTATTCTACGGGATGGGCTTCTCCATCCTATTTAAACTGATAGCCTTTCTCCCGAAATAATTTCAGGCAGGCATCGGCAACATCTGCGTCATAAATAATTCCCTTATTTTTCTCGATCTCTTCAAGGGCGACCTCAATACCCAAAGCCGCACGATAGGGACGGTGGGAAGCCATAGCTTCAACAACATCAGCCACAGCCATAATGCGGGCTTCCATGAGAATTTCATCCCCTTTCAGATTTCTTGGATAACCAGTACCATTCATCCGCTCGTGGTGCTGATAAACTATCTGTGCCAGAGGCCAGGGCGAGTCCACATTCTTCAGCATTTCGTATCCACTTTGAGAGTGTTCTTTAATCAGGGAAAATTCAATGTTTGTCAGCTTCGCGGGCCTGGACAATATCTCCGCGGGTATGGATAATTTCCCGATGTCATGGATAGAACCTGCCATCCGGATTCCTTCAATTTTATCCTGAGGAAGTCCCATCTCCGTGGCGATGGTGCGGGCGAGATCCGCAACACGTAACTGGTGACCGGCTGTATAGGGGTCTCTCATCTCTACAGCGGACACCATAACCTGAACGGTCGCGCTAACGGCCTTTCTGAGACTTTCGAGGGTCTTCTGAAGTTCCTGATCGGCCTGCATGCGCTCGGTGATATTCCGGGTTACTCCCAAAAAACCCACGATATTCCCCAGAACATCATTTAACGGCGAGGCACTTATTTCCATCCAGATCAGACTCCCGTCCTTTTTGCGGTGCTCTGCGTCAAAGACAAGGCTATTCCTCTCAGGCTTGTCTTTGATAAATTTCTCAAATCGCGCCAGTACGTTCCGTTTGGTTTCAGGGGTAAAGATGAGATCCAGATTTTTCAAAAGGGTTTCATTAGAATAGCCAAGTATACGCTGTGCAGAGGGGGAGACAAACGTATAGCTCATAGAGGACAAATCGAAGGTCCAGATAATGTCATTGATGTTCTCAACCACAAGACGGTAAATGGCCTCGCTATCCAGCAGTGCCTGTTCGGCCTTCCTGCGTTCAGTGATATCACGGCCTACACCAATAATGCCAACTGGCCGCTGATTTTCATCTCTGACAAAGGAAGCCTTTACCTCTGTCCAAACGGTACTCCCATCTTTTCGTCTCAATTCCAGCTGAAGTATCTGGAATTGAAATATCTCTCTGTTTCCGGCTTTTTCCAGTTCCATGATCTCGGATAAGGTCTTCACGGCCAGATCCAAGGAGGAGGGCGTCATCATCTCAGAAGCTAGAAGGGTCAAAAGCTCTTCCCGTTCATATCCCATCAATGTTTTTACGGAAGGGCTGACATAGGTAAAACGCAGATTCATATCCAAAACGAAAATGACGTCATCGACATTATCGGCCAGCAGGCGATATTTGTTTTCACTTTCTTTCAGTTCGTCTTCCACCTGCTTACGCTCGGTGATGTCCTCCGAAATCCCAAGTAGAAACTCGGGTTCTCCTTTCTCGTTCAGAAGCGGCACCTTCTTTGTATGTACGGTGCGCTCTCCCTTGGTGCGGGTCTGAATGGATTCTTCCGGGATATCCAAAACCTCCTTTCCGTTTAGAACATCCCGATCCTTCTTCGTAAAGTGGTCGGCCTGTTCCTTTGGAAATAAATCGTAATCGCTCTTCCCCAGTAGGTCGTCGCTGGAATAACCAAGCAGATCCTCTCCCGCCCGGTTGAACCGGATGAACCGGAGATCTCTGGCATCCTTGAGGAAGATCATATTCGGAATATTCTCCACAATCGAGTTTAGGAACACATTCATCCGGCGTAGTTCCTCTTCTTGCCGCCTGCCCTCGGTAACGTCGCGAACGACACAAATCAAACCGCCATTAGCCATAGCCGTTAAGGATAGAGACTGCGGAAACTTGCTACCATTTTTTTTTGTACCGATGACTTCGCCAGACCAATACCCCTTCCGACTCAACTCGGGCATAAAATCTTGCTCAAAGCGTTGAATGACTTCAGAATCATAGAAAATTCTCCATGACTTTCCAAGAAGTTCCGCCTCATTCTCATAACCGTAAATGTTGGCATGCGCTTTGTTTAAATAGACATATTTCCCATCTTCATTGAGGATGGCCATCCCATCGATTGCTGAATTCATGGCATCGGTTTGTTGCCTGAGCATATTCTCCGCTTGTTTATGCTCGGTAATATCCCTAATATTGCACTGTACTAACTTTGCCCTGTCTACAAGATATATCTCTGTATCTACGTTTTGACCGGACTTTGTTTCTACC
>PHBN01000124.1:0-3750 GCA_002840635.1 Deltaproteobacteria bacterium HGW-Deltaproteobacteria-1 | reverse complement strand
CTCATAGTTGTCAAAGGTTGTCTTTTGGGGAAGGATGGTTTCCAGAAGTTCCCGCAGTCTGGGGATATCCCACTGATCATTTCCCAGGTTATAAATAAGTTGTCCCTCGGTCTCTTCAGGTTTTACCTTGAAAAATTCATAGAAGGAACGGCTGGCGGTGACTACCCTTAAATCCTGATCCAGAACAATTAAAGGTTCACGTATGGCGTTTATGATGCTCTCGGCATATTCGCTGGCTTTATCTAAAGATGCCTTTTTTTTGATCAGGATCTGCTTTGTTTTAAATCGATCTTTCATGGGTTCCCCACGTCTTGATGATTTGTGATGTTGGAAAGTTAACCAGTGACTATTATGATGGGTGATGGTACTCAATTGATGATTACATCAACTTATCTTATTAAAAATTAACGCTTATTTTATGCCATGTCAAGTGGAACAATCACTCCCGAATCGCCACGAATGAAAGATTCCCTGGTCATGAATTTTGTTTATTATGGATTGAAAGAAAGCATGTTCGTGAAAAATCTTAAATACTCACTAACAGGAAGTACGTTTTTTTGTTGCGATATTCTCTACCAACTTCCCGATGACCCGCCCCCGCCGGACGAACCGCCTCCGCCGGAAAAGCTTGAACCGCCGGAGCTCCAGGAACTGCTGCCAGAGCCCCCGGATCCAACCGTAAACCCGCCGATGCTGGCGCGGCCTTTGGTCTTCAAATCTTTCTGGGCTTTTTCGTACCAGTCAGTCCGTGCCAGAATCAATTTTGCAATGGGGAATCCAACAACATAGGTTATGAGAAGGTAAAGCGTGCCGGTCGTCCCCAGAACGACGATGGGAAATGTTGCCCAGAAAGGAATCAGGAAGAAATAAAGAAACCAGCCCATACCGGGCGTTAAAATCCCTATTACCGTAAAGAGCCCGATTATGCCGAAGATAAAAGCCCCAAACAATATTTTTTCCGTAATGGATATATTCGCCACTTCCATATCCAGGGTTGATGATTTTTGAACTTCCGCTTCAGATCCGCCCGTATCAACCGGCGCCTGACCGCCTTCCAGCACATTGATCATTGCCCGAACGCCTTCATCAATACCTTTGTCATAGTCGTTGCTTTTAAAAAGAGGGGTCATGACATTGCGGATAATGCTCCCTGCGATACCATCCGTCATGGTGCCTTCCAGGCCGTAACCCACCTCGATGCGCATCTTCCTGTCTTTGGGAGCCACGATTAACAAAATGCCGTTGTCCTTGCCTTTTTGCCCCAGCTTCCATGTGTTAAAGACTGCCGTCGCATATTCTTCGATCGAAACACCTTCAAGTGACGATACCGTAAGCACTGCGATCTGGTTGGTGGTTTTTTCTTCATGGGCTTTCAAACTGGCCGTAACGGTTTTGCGTGTCTCATCGGAAAGAATTTGAGCGTTGTCGGTTACGCGTCCGGTAAGAAAAGGAACATCAACAGCGAAAGCCGGCAAAGCGGCCAGAGCCAGAGCAATCATCAGGAAGAGGATGGATTTATTTCTCATGCGCCCTTCTCCTCGATCACATTGGGCATATCATGCGTTGATCCGGCAGAGAGGATCACCTCTTCCAGTTTTTTCAAGCCTTCCTCCATTGCCTGGGCAGTCTGTCCGGAATTCAGGTACACGCGCATGTGCGCAATGATTTTCTCCGTGGCGCCCTGATTCACTTTCAGGTTGAGCCCGACATCGGGAAGCACAACAATCCGCCGTTCAAAAAGACTCACCATCAGTAAAACGGCCCTGCGCTGGGGCGTTCCAAACAGTTCATGCGTCAGGAAAAAAGATCTGGCGTATTGCATCGTTTCCGATTCCGCGCGTTGAGAATGAAGAAAGAGCCTGGCAAAATCGGGAACAAAAACGCATAACAGGGCAAACCCCGCGCCTGCCGCGAGCATAATGACAATGGCCAGAAGCGCCGCCATAGTGGGAAGAGGCAACGGCCACACCACGTTCATGATCAAAACCAGAAGACCGGCTCCGGATGTGCCCATTGCGAAAGCTTTCCAGGGAAGCTCAGCATAAGCGTCGCTGCGCTCGATAATCGCCAGAACGATCTGAACGCCTGTGCGCTTTTCCGCGGCGGCTGTGCGCTGATCCAGCTCTTTTCGTTCTTTGTCGGTTAAAGAATGCTTCATAAATACACCGAACGGATGGGGCAGGAATTCATTTTGAGAGTAAGTATAAGGAAAAGCGGTTGTTGATGTCAATGAAATAAAAAGGGTTCATGCTGCTGTTAACTATTAACCATCCACCAATACCGCGGGAAGTTCTTTGACGCTGTTCAAAATCTTATAGGCCCCCGTGAAAGGGTTGCCGCGGGTGAATTTGCTCGGGATCACAACGCACCGGATTCCGGCGGCCACGGCAGAGGCAAGACCGCGCGGCGAATCCTCAACAACCAGGCACTCCTTCGGGGGACAGCCGGCGAGTTCAATCGCCTTGAGATACGGTTCGGGATGCGGTTTGAAATGCGTGCAATCTTTCATGGTCAGAACAAATTGAAAGTAAGGCAGGAGACCGGACTGCCGGTGAATGATCTCGAAGTGCTCATGCCCGGAACTCGTTACGATTCCCATGATGTATTTTCCCCGAAGCGTTTCCAACACATCCCTGACACCATCAATCACCAGCGGCTCACGGGTAAGCAGGTCGGCATAGCGGTCATCCCGTTCGCGGCGCAGTTTATAAAACGCCTCCGTCCCCGGCTTTTCCGCCAACTGCAGAACGCTCCCTCCCCTGGTCAGAGAGATCTTTTCAAACTGCTCCCATTGCAGGGGAATTCCCACACCCGCCAGCGTCTCCAAATTGGCCCTGAAAAAAATACCTTCCGTATCGACCAGAACGCCGTCATTGTCCCAGAAAATTGCCCTGATCATCCCATTGGCTTCCCTTTTTTTTCAGCACTCTACACGGATGAAGTGATATGGTCAACATGACAAAGGTTTATGGTATTCTTTCCCATCTAAACAATACTCTCATGTTGTTCAAAAACAACTTGACAAGGCGGCTTGGTTGGGATTATTAGATCAGACGTAAACTGGAATGGTTCCGAAATGAGAAAGATCAACAAAGAAAATCTGATTAATCAGTTAAAGGAAAAAGGCCTCAAAATTACGCCGCAGCGTCTGGCGATTATCGACGCGCTGGTGGAGAATCGCCACGCGCATCCCGGCGCCACATTGATCTACAACGAAGCCCGTAAAAAAGCCAACCGCGTCAGCCTGTCTACGGTTTACGCGACGCTTAAAGAATTTTCCGAAAGCGGCCTGATCAAACAACTGGAATTCGACCGGATGGAAAACCGCTACGACGGCGATCTGTCTGAGCATATCAACCTCATCTGCAAACGGTGCGGAACAATTATCGACTACCACATCCCTGCGACTCTTGAACCAAAGGACATAGCCCGTAAAGCGGGTTTTGTTGTCACCGATACCCGGATGGAATTTCACGGGTACTGCCGCGACTGCCTGAAGCGACCCGACTAATCTTCTTATCCTGCGGTCAGGCGGCATATAAAACCGACGTTGAAAAAGAACGATGAAGAGCTTTAATTCTTAATCAAGAATCATTCCAGAATAGACAGAAAGGAGATAATATTATGACCGAAGAAAGCAAGTGCCCGGTAACGGGCAGGATGAGCAGACCCATTTCCGGCGGCGGCGCGTCGAACCGGGACTGGTGGCCCAACCAGTTGAACCTCAAGATTCTTCATCAGCACTCACAG
>PHBN01000123.1 GCA_002840635.1 Deltaproteobacteria bacterium HGW-Deltaproteobacteria-1 | reverse complement strand
TAACGGAATAATATCTCTTTATATCTATTCAGGAGCACCTGAAAAACGATCCGAAAGAATTAATACGACGGTCCAGGAAAGTTTAAAAGTCTTTATCAAGGGAATGAAAAGTCAAAGCTGATCTGTTAAAAAGAGATTGGTTTAGTGAATCCTTGCCCTGACACTTGGTAGAAATATTAAGTGGATGATCCTGCTGTTTATCCGCACTAATGAGAAATGATTATTTCTCTGTTGAATGGATTAATTTCTTGAAGTCATGATTAGCAGCATTCAGAAGCTTTTCCACATCTTTTTCAAGTTTTTCAAACCTGTCGATAATTGCCCTTGCCTGCTGCGTGAGCTGCATGGATTTATCGTGTACACCAATTTCCACCAGTTTGATTCCTATTCGTTCTTCCGAAGCTTTTAATCTGCCCCACGCCGCCCGGTAGGACATTTCCAGTCTTTTTGCCGCCGCATTAAGACTGTGCTGCTCATCGATGGCTTTAAGAATATCGTCTCTTCCCCTGCCGAAAAGCACTTTGCCATCTTTTTCTATCCAAACTTTAAACTTGATTTCCATGCGGTGAATCCCCTGAATCTTGTCTGTATTTTCTTATAGGTAAAATCTGTCTATAATGTCAATAAAATTCGTAAAAATTGTTTTTCCTGTCACATCAATAATATGCTTTTTATAACATATTGACTTTTTTATGACTTTCAGTCAAACTATGTCAAGTTTGACATACATCAAAATTGACATATGTTTGGGAGGCTTTTCATGCAAATTACAAGAAGAGGTTTTTTAACCATGACCGGCGCCATTGGAGGCGGGGTTGCCCTGTCGAGTTTTGGGCTTAACCTGAACCCAACCAAGGTCTATGCGGAAGAGCTTAGCAAAATGGATCGTATTAAAGTTGCCAAACAGGTAACGACGATCTGCTGTTACTGTTCCGTCGGCTGCGGTCTGATCTGTAGCGTTGATAAGGCAACAGGAAAAATTTTCAACATTGAAGGCGATGCGGATCATCCCATTAATGAGGGTTCGCTTTGTGCCAAGGGTGCGGGTTTCTTTGATCTGACCGAGGCCAACAAGCATCGTCTTACAAAGGTTCTTTACCGTAAACCTTACGGCACGGAATGGGAAGAAAAGGAC
Source organism: Deltaproteobacteria bacterium HGW-Deltaproteobacteria-1 (assembly GCA_002840635.1). Taxonomy (GTDB): domain Bacteria; phylum Desulfobacterota; class Syntrophia; order Syntrophales; family Smithellaceae; genus UBA8904. The sequence continues at coordinate 3,490 of PHBN01000123.1, read as the reverse complement.
TGGGACTTTGCGCTTTCCCGGATTGCCCGACTGGTCAAGGACACGCGTGACAAGGGTTTTGTAAAAAGAAATGAAAAGGGAGAGTTGGTTAACCGCTGCGAGACGATCGGCCACTATGGCAGTTCGAATATCGACAATGAGGAATGCTGGCTGGTAAGTGTTAAGTCCAGAGCGCTGGGGCTGGTTTATATCGATCATCAGGCCCGGGTCTGACACAGTCCATCTGTAGCGGCTCTGGGAGAGTCGTTCGGACGCGGTTCCATGACGAACCACTACTGTGATTTGAAAAATGCAGACGTCATTCTGATTATGGGCAGCAATGCTGCCGAGCATCACCCTATCGCTTTTAAGTGGATTTTAAGAGCCAAAGAAAAAGGCGCAACCATCATCCACGTTGACCCCCGTTACACCAGAACATCCGCCCGCTGTGATTTTCATGTGCCCCTCCGTTCCGGCACCGACATCGCTTTTTTGGGAGGTATGATTCACTACATTATCGAGAACAACAAGTACTTCAAAGACTATGTGCTCAATTATACCAATGCCTCCTTTATCGTGGGCGATGACTATTATTTTAAAGATGGACTTTTCTCCGGGTACGATGCCAAAAAAAGGAAATACGACAAATCAACCTGGGTGCTGGAAAAAGACGGCAGCGGTATCCCCAAACGGGATATGACACTAACCAATCCCCTCTCCGTTTTCCAGATGCTGAAAAAGCATTATTCCCGTTATTCGTTGGACAAAGTCTCCAGCATCACCGGTGTATCAAAGGAAAACCTCTTTAAAGTTTATGAAATCTATGCCTCTACCGGTGTTCAGGACAAGGCCGGAACGGAATGCTATGCTCTGGGCTGGACGCATCACACGTCCGGTAGCCAGAATATCCGCACCATGGCCATTATCCAGTTGCTCTTGGGCAACATGGGCATCGCCGGCGGCGGTATCAACGCATTGCGAGGCGAACCCAACGTGCAGGGATCGACGGACCATTGCATTTTGTACGGCAATCTGCCCGGCTATCTGAAGATGCCGTCCGCTTCGCTTGATACACTGGAGAAATATAATCATAAATATACACCTGTATCCAAAGATCCCCAGTCGGCCAACTATTACTCGAATTATCCGAAGTTCTTTAACAGTTTTTTGAAATCCCTGTGGGACGAGAAGGCAACCAAGGAAAACGGTTTTGGATATGACTGGCTGCCGAAGATGGACGACGGAAAAGCTTATTCCACGATGCACATGTTTGATGCGATGTACGAGGGGAAGGTCAAGGGATATTTCTGCGTTGGCGCGGATACGGCCGTAAGTACTCCGAATTCCAACAAAGTCCGCAAGGCGATGGAAAATCTGGAATGGCTGGTAGGCGAAAATATTTTCAATAATGAAACCTACGAGTTCTGGAGAGGTCCAAGTGTCGATCCCACCAAGATCAAGACGGAATGCTTCCTGCTTCCTGCCGCCGCAACCATGGAGAAGGAAGGATCACAGAGCAATTCCGGCCGATGGGTTCAGTGGAAATACAAAGCGGCCGAAGCTCCCGGTGACGCACTTTCCGTAGGCGAAATCGAGATTAAAATTATGGCGGCAGTAAAGAAGCTGTATGAAAAGGAAGGCGGTCCTAATGCTGAAGCCATTGTCAATCTCAAATGGGATTATCTCGATGGCAAGGGGCATATGGATGTTTTGAAAATTTCACAACAGATCAACGGCCGCTTCACTAAAGATACGGAGATTGAGGATAAGGCCAAAATGACCAAGACCCTGTTTAAGAAAGGTCAACCGGTGCCGACATTCGGTATGCTCAATGATGATGGTTCAACCGCTTGCGGCAACTGGATTATGTCCGGAAGCTTTACCGCCGACGGCATCAACAAGATGCAGTCCAGAGGCAAGGAAGATCCAACCGGATTGGGCCTGTTCCCCAACTGGTCATTTGCCTGGCCAGTCAACCGCCGCATCATCTACAACCGTGCTTCCTGTAATGTGAATGGTAAGCCCTACAATCCCAAACGTAAACTCCTGGAGTGGACGGGCGAGAAGTGGGTCGGGGATGTGCCGGATGGTCCCTGGCCGCCCATGGCGGACAAAGAAAAAGGAAAATATCCTTTCATTATGAAAGCTGATGGAGTGGCTTCTCTGTTTGGTCCCGGTATGGTCGATGGTCCGTTCCCCGAGCATTACGAACCGCTGGAAGGGCCGCTTGCGAAGAATCCTATGTCCTCGCAGCTCATCAACCCGGCTGCCGAAATTTTCAAAAGCGATATGGATAAAGTGGCTAATGCCAGCGAAAAATATCCTTATGTCTGTACAACGTATTCCTGCACGGAACACTGGTGCACCGGTGCTTTAACCCGTTGGCAGGCGTGGCTCCTGGAAATGCAGCCGGAACTGTATGTGGAAATTGGCGACAAACTAGCCGCCGAAAAAGGTATTAAGAACGGCGAGCGCATCAAGGTTTCCTCCATTCGTGGCGAGGCTCCCTGCATTGCCATGGTGACCAAGCGCTTTAAACCTTTTACGATTGAAGGAAAAACAGTTCATCAGGTCGGCATGCCCTTCAATTATGGCTGGCTGTTCCCCAAGGACAGTACCAGCGACAGCACGAATATGTTAACCCCAACCGTTGGCGACGCGAACACCTTCTGCCCCGAATACAAGGCGTTCATGGTCAACGTAGAAAAGTTGTAGGAGGGAGGCGACCATGAATAACAAACCTGAACTCGTAAAATTGATCGATACCACCCTGTGCACCGCTTGCCGCGGCTGCCAGGTGGCCTGCAAGCAGTGGAATGAACTTCCGGGCCTGAAAACAAAACAGTTGGGCACCTACCAGAATCCGCCTGATTTGCAGTGGAATACCTGGACGCTTATCCGCTTTCAGGAATATGAAAATAAACATGGAAACTTCCAGTGGATTTTCCGCAAAGACGGCTGCATGCACTGCACAGACGCGGCCTGTGTGAAAGTCTGTCCGAGCGGGTCTTTGTATTACACCCCGATGAAAACTGTTGGCATTCATCGAGACAAGTGCATCGGTTGCAAGGAATGTGTCGCGGCCTGTCCGTTCCATATTCCTAAGTATGACTCAAAGACGGACAAAGTTTATAAATGTGATTTATGCTATTCCCGCATCAGGGAAAGCCACGCGCCAGCATGCGTGAAGTCCTGCCCGACCGGTGCCCTGACCATCGGCAACAAAGACGCGATGATTAAAAAAGCGTACGACAGAGTTAAGAAACTGGGCGGAGACGCGAACGTTTATGGCGACAAGTATGTGAATGGGACGCATGTCATTTATATTCTGCAGTTCAAACCGGAAGTTTACGACGAACTGCCGGTGAATCCGAAGGTGCCGGCATCCGTGATGATCTGGAAAGACCTTCTAAAGCCCCTGAGTCTGTTGGGTGCGGGGGGTGTTCTTGGCGGGGCGTTTTTCCATTATATGATTCACGGGCCGAAGGTTCCGGATGATCAGAATGGCGGG
>PHBN01000480.1 GCA_002840635.1 Deltaproteobacteria bacterium HGW-Deltaproteobacteria-1 | reverse complement strand
GTCTTCGGCCTGGCTTCGGTCCCGTGTCCCATCTGACCAGCTTTCCACACTTATTTTTTCCACAGCCTGTTGCTGTTTGTCCCATGGTTTTGTCATGACAGGATTTTCCGGTTTCTGCAGATTGAATTCAACCGGCAGAGCTTTTGACGGTTCGGATTTCGTCTCCAGGGGTTTTGTGCTTTCCGTCTGATTTTGAAGCGGAGTGTTTTGCGTAGATACCGGCAAACGGGCGTTCCGGTTGCTGATAAAATAGGCTGCGCTTGCAAAAACAATGATAAACAGGATCCATAGGAACGTTTTGTTTTGGTTCGGCCTGGCAGACGGGGTAACCCGTGGGGGGTGTTCGTCTTCCTGATCTGCTGCCGGGGCACGCAGGTTCTTAAGATAATCTTCGTAACGCTGCAGCACAGGTCTGCTATCGATCCCTATGGCATCAGCATATGTCTTGATGAAGTTTTTAGAATATGTCGGGACAGGCAGTACCTGAAAATCACCATTTTCAATGGCTTCCAGATAATGCACGCTGATTCGCGTTCTCTCGAACAATTCATTCAGGGTCAGTCCTGAATTTTCACGAGCCCTTTTTAAATCCGTTGCGTTGGGATCAGCGTTGTTTTCTGTCATCATTAACCTATCACAAATAAACACTTTTTTGTTTTGTTTAGCACTATTTTTTTGACAGCGCAACTTTTAAGATTATTCTTACTTTTTAGTGCTCTTTGTGGTTTACTTGCCTCCAAGATTTTCATGAAGGAGCGCGTATCGTGATGACAGAATTGATGGAATTTGCCGGGAATCTTGCTCGTCAGGCGGGGAGAGTGCTGGCGGACAAACTCACAAAGCAAAACCGCATTTATTATAAGGGAAGCATCGATCTGGTGACGGAAGCTGACAAAATGGGAGAGTGATTTGTCACGCAGTCTTTTGGCAACGGGTTTTCCTTATGACATCCGGGTCAGCGCGGATAATAATCTGGATTTTTTCAATGCGATGGCGGTGAGGGTGCAGGCCATCCGGCGTGCCGGCGCCGCAGCATTGGATCTGGCTTATCTTGCTGCCGGCCGGTTTGACGGTTTCTGGGAGCTGAAGCTCAAACCCTGGGACACCGCTGCGGGCTGTCTGATGGTTACTGAAGCAGGAGGCGTCATTTCTGATCTGGCCGGTGGAAAATGGAACCTTCAATCACCTGCTCTTGTTGCGAGCAACGGGTTGATACATGAGCAGATGATGAGTGTCTTACGAAATTAGCTAATAGTTAATAATTAATGGTGGGTAGAGGCTATGAGCCAAGAGCCATCCACTAATCACGAGAAGAATTTCACGAAGACCTTTCTCGTTCTTGGTCCGTCGAATTCACAAAAGAAAATCGACTGCCAGGTCCCTAAAATCACATTTCCATTTTCAATGATGACCATTTCTGACGCGCCGACTAGCGAGGATTTGACATGGGCAGCGGAATTGCCTTCCGCATGCCGGTAATTCGAAGAGAACGGAACAGCGCGGTCAAGGGCCGCCAGAATGTCACGGGGCACGTCCGGGTCGGCATTCTCATTGATCGTTATCGCAGCGGTGGTGTGGGGCGTGTAGACCAGCCCGATGCCTGAATTGATTTTTGCCTCGTGCGCCGCTTTCTGCACAGCCGCGGTGATGTCGATCATCTCAAAGCGTGCGCGGGTCTGAAGAGAAATCTCTTTCATGGGGAATCCACTGCTGATGGAGAGGTGTTTTTGATGGCCGTGTAAATATCGTCGATAATCTCCCGGGAGAGATGCTGCATGGCCCGGCTTGCAGCCTCGCAATATCCCTGTGGCGACGATTCCTGCAGGGGTTCCGTCCGGACATATTTTTTCTGAAAGATTGTTCTTTTGCCGGCCTGTTTCGCATGGGAATCCTGCAGGGTGATGGTCATGCTGATAATGGCGGTCTTACCGCTTTTATTGATGCCCAGCAGAAATTCTTCGATGCCGCCTGAAACGATAAAGCGTCCCTCCTGGGCTTCCTGATAGGAAAAAACTGTCCGGAAAAGACCGCTTCCCGTCATGTCGTCGAGAATCCGGTCGGCTATCATGTCCGCGGGATTGACGGCCCAGCGGGAATAATTAAAGGAGTCTATCTTGT
>PHBN01000122.1 GCA_002840635.1 Deltaproteobacteria bacterium HGW-Deltaproteobacteria-1 | reverse complement strand
TCCGGCACCTGCAAGGGCATAGAGATTATTGCCATCAAGTTGAAGGCAGCGCTGATAGTAGCGAAGGGATTCTTTAAACTGCTTTGTTTTGCATTTGAGGTTCCCGATGCCTGCAAGGGCATGAATATTATCCGGATCCAGCTCAAGAATCTCAAGGTATTTTTTTTCAGCTTCTCTGAACTTGCCTTCTTTCCTCAGATTGTGGGCAGCTTTTGTCAGATTCTTTGCTTCTTTATTGTATTCAGAATCAGTCATAGAAGAATCGAGAAGAACTTTCTTTTTTTATCCAGAGTATAAGAAACGAAGCCCTGTCTGTCAACGGTAAACGGTCCCCCAACCAGGGGGGCTTTAGATGTTCACCGTTAAAAAATAATTGATATTTATTACGGATTGAAAGAAAGTATATCCGTAATAATCCTCTTCATTCCCTTACAGTTAGAGATGGTGGCAAACAGAAGATTACGGTTATTCATCCCTATATCTGTAAACAAAAAGGGCAGAGCCATTTGACCCTGCCCTTTTTGTAATAAAAGTGTTTTCGAGTTTAGCGACAGATCCTTCTCCTGATGCCTGCCAATCCAACAAGGCCAAAACCGAGAAGCAGCATGGTGGCCGGTTCAGGTACGGCTGCAGAATTTCCCAGATTGGTTACCTGGGCCTGAACCGATTTTATCATACGGGTTCTCCTTATTTTGTTTAGTAGTTTAGTAAGTAAAGGACTTTCAGTTTAATTGGTCTATTATCGAAAAATGGTGGGCAAGTAAATACTTCTTAAGGGGTATTATGCAAAGAAATCAGACTTTTATCTGTAATACGAAGTATTACAGGTTTCACGGTTCTCCGGTTTGGCAGAAGTTCTTTCCATGCAGTTCGTTATTCCTTAAAAACTTCTCTTGCGATAACGATTCGCTGTATTTCCGATGTGCCTTCGTAGATAGTGGTTGCGCGGGCGTCCCGGTATAAACGCTCCACCTTGTAATCCTTCGTGTAGCCGTACCCGCCGTGAACCTGAAGCGCCATGTAGGCACTCGAATTAGCTGTCTCCGAGGCAAATAATTTGGCCATGGAGGCTTCCCTGGTGAATTTTAATCCTCTGTCTTTGCGGTCGGCCGCAGCCAGTGTGAGCCACGAAGCCGCTTCAATTTTTGTCGCCGCATCCGCGACCATGAACCGGATCGCTTCAAATGAACTGATGGATTTTCCGAACTGACGCCTTTGCCCGGTGTATAAGACGGCTTCTTCAAGACAGGCCCTGGCAATTCCCACGGCCTGGGAAGCGATGCCGATTCTTCCGCTGTCGAGCGCGAGCATCGCCACCTTGAATCCTTCACCGGGGTTTCCCAGAAGATTTTTTATTGGGACTTCGCAGTCCTCAAAAACAAGTTCAACGGTATTGGAGGCCCTCAACCCGAGTTTTTCTTCTTTTGTCCCGATTTTAAAACCGGGCGTGCCTTGTTCTATGATGAATGCGGAAAGTCCCTTTGTCCCCTTATCCTGGCCGGTCCTGGCAATCAGATTGATGACGTCTGCGTACTGACCATGAGTGATAAATACCTTGGAGCCATTAATGATGTACTTGTCTTTTTTAAGTTTTGCACTGGTCGTCATTGAGCCGGGATCAGATCCTGCGCCGGGTTCAGTCAATGCGAATGCGCCAAGAAGAGATCCTTCGGCAAGTCCTGTGAGCCACTTTTTTTTCTGATCCGGTGTGCCGAACTTAAGAAGCGGTTCAGTGGATAAGTTGGCAACTGACATGGTTACCGCGCTTGAGGCGCAGTGAAATGCTATTTCCTGCAGTGCCAGGGAATAGGCAACCGCGCCGGCACCCGAGCCTCCAAGATCAGAGGGAACCATCATTCCAAGCAGGCCGAGCTCGCCCATTTTTTTGATTGTATCCACCGGAAAAATGCCTTGACGGTCCCATTGGGCAGCCATGGGCTCCAGTTCCTTCTTCGCGAAATCCCTGGCCATGAGTCTGATCATTTCCTGTTCGCTTGATATTTCAAATGACATTGCTGCACCTCATGGAATATAAAGAACAACGAGCAGTTCTGCTTTTTCGGAAGAAGGGTTGCTCAATGCGTGATGAAGGGCTGAATTGAAATGGATGCAATCCCCCGGTTCCAGAAGGCTCGTATTCTTGCCCACCGAGATCGACAGTCTGCCTTTTAACACATAGATGAATTCTTCGCCCTCATGATGATATTCAACGCCCTCATGAGCCGTCTTGGGTTCTATGGTGACAAGATAAGCTCCAAGATGCTTGTCGGAACCTGACTTGGTAAGTTGCGTATAAGCGTATGATCCGGCTCGCTTTTTCTGGCTTTTTACCCTCGACGTAGCCTTTTTGCTTTCACTCGGATCCAGATTTGCGACATCGACTTTCAGCGACCGGCTTAATTGTAAAACAAGTGCCACCGGAGCTGTCGCTTCGTCCTTTTCAACCTTTTCGAGGAGATCGGCCGGATACCCGGTTTCATGCGCCAGGTCCCTGATGCTCAATCCCCTGCCCTCACGATAATTCCTGATGCTCTGGCCGAATGACTTCTTTGTTTTTTTTTCTTTGACCATAGTGTTCTTCCTGTAACCTGCCCTTCTTTTTTTGAAGGTCTACAATTTTGTTATGCTGTTCTGACAAAAGAAACTGCGTCTCCATGATTTTAATTTAGCCTTTCCCCGCGCAATGAAGGCTGCTTCAGACCAAATATTGTTCGTGAAATCATACATTCAAGTTGCATGAAGTCAAGGTAAAATTATTAGTTAATCTTTGCGCAAACACGATGAAGGTGGCTTTTAAACATGAATTATATTCGAACAAATATCTCATTGACTTGTCTTTTGGCTTTGCTTATACTGCCACGCAATGAAGAAATACGGAGAGTGGCTTTAGGCTCTTTACACATACATAGCAATCCTGATCGCCCCAGACGTTTCCTGTCACCCCATCTATCATGGGCGGTCTCAATTCAGTAAAATGCTTCCCGCTGCTTATAGCGGGAAGCATTTCCCCCTGCGGGGGGGGATCATCGCCGTCCGGTTAATTCGACATTAAGCTTGCTCTCGAAAAGAAGACGGTGGCAAAACAGATTCTGGCAAGGTTTATGGTTTTAATACATCACCGGCAATTATTGAAAACAGATGCCGGGCAATAATTATTTCAACGCGAAACGGTTTATGAACAGCATCTATCTGGACAACGCTGCAACCTCTTATCCCAAGCCCAAAGACGTTCTCGACGCGATGACGGCCTACCAGCAAAACATCGGCGGTTCACCCGGCCGCTCAGGCCACAAACGGTCCATAGACGCCGGACGCATCATCTACAAAACACGGGAGGCTTTGGCGAATCTTTTTCATATTGATGATCCGCTTACCATTGCGCTTCTGAAAAATGCCACGGAAGCGCTTAATATCGCTCTCCAGGGCGGACTGCAGCCGGGGGATCACGTCATCACCAGCAGCATGGAACACAATTCCGTAATGCGGACCCTTCGTTTTATGGAGTCACGCGGTGTTGAGTTGACGGTTGCTCCCTGCTCGCCAGAAGGGGAAATTGATCCCGGTGACATAGGCAAAGCATTCAAAAAAAATACAAGAATGATCGTTCTGACTCATGCGTCCAATGTGACGGGAACGATTATGCCGATTGAAGCCGTCGGATCTCTCATCAAGGCAAAAGGGAACGCGTTGTTTTGTGTTGATGCCGCCCAGACTGCCGGGGCTTTGCCAATCGATGTGGAGAAAATGTCGATCGATCTTTTGGCTTTTACCGGGCATAAATCACTTTATGGACCTCAGGGCACTGGCGGTCTTTACGTTCGCAGCGGGCTGGAAAAAAGGATTGCTCCGCTGATGATGGGCGGAACGGGCAGCCGTTCGGAATTTGAAGAGCAGCCGGACTTCATGCCGGACAAATATGAAAGCGGCACACCCAACACGATAGGCCTGGCAGGGCTCGGCGCCGGCGTGGACTATGTTCTTGAACAAACCATCGAGGCGATTCGCGCCAGAGAAGAACAATTGACCGGTACCTTTCTTGAACAGCTGAAAGAATTTAAGGATCGGGTGACGGTTTACGGCACAACGGACACTTCCCGCCGGACCGCTGTCGTTTCTTTTAACCTGAAAGATGTTTCACCATCTGACGCCGCTCTCTGCTTTGAAGACAAACACGGTATTCTGTGCCGTCCCGGTCTGCATTGCGCGCCGTCGGCGCATCGTACGATCGGCACCTTTCCGCAGGGGACCATTCGTTTCAGTTTCAGTTTTTTCAGCACCAGGCAGGATATTGATGAGGCAATCAGTGCAATCCGCGATTTATTAAGCATTGGCGCCTGCTGAGACACAATGGACGCTTCTGAAGGATGATCGCATATAACCGGCATTTTTTTGCCTGACCCTTTTCAGTTGACAAAAGAATAGTTCAGGACCTATAGTAAAATAAATTTTTCGACTGGCTGTGAAAAATGCCATTATAAACCAATTCAAGGTTTCTGATGGACCGGCAATTGCCGGCATTAGGTTATATCCAATCAATAACATTAAACATTACGCCGGAAATTGATCTGGCGGTCTGTTAAAGCCGCTTAAATATTGCTTGACAAAACAGGATCGTTTGCATTACTTTTTAAGAAACAACGATCGTTGTATTTATTGATATGCAGGAACGTGCATATTGGA
>PHBN01000479.1 GCA_002840635.1 Deltaproteobacteria bacterium HGW-Deltaproteobacteria-1 | reverse complement strand
GCGGTCGCGAAGCCCCTTATAATAATTACGGATGCTTTCATCGACCGGTGGTGTTTGTATCATTCCCTGCAACAGCGCCCGGATATACAGTCCCGTTCCGCCCACCACGAAAACCGGTTTGCCGGCACGGGCCAGCCGGTCGATGACCGCCCTTGCCTGCCCGGCATAGATGGCTGCATTGAATTCCTCATCCGGGTTCACAACATCAATCAGATGATGGGGCACCCTTGCCCTCTCTTCGCGGGTAGGTTTGGCCGTTCCGATATCCAGATAACGGTAAACCTGCAGGGAATCGGCGTTGACGATCTCAGCCCCCGCCGCCTCGGCCAAATCAACGGCCAAACGGGTTTTCCCTGTCGCCGTGGGTGAGCAGATAACCACCAGCCTGATCCGGGGTTTCTTATTTTCGTTTAAACATTCGTTCGATTTCATAGAGAGAAAAATGCACACGGATCGGCCGTCCGTGAGGACAGGTTGAGTTGAAAGGAGTTTTCTCCAGATCACGGCACAGGGCGGCAACTTCCTGGGCCGACAAAACCGCATTGGCTTTAACCGCGGCGCGGCAGGCCAGCGACGCCAGTATCTTTTCCCTGCGCTCCGCAAACGACGCCTTCGCCTGTCCGTCACCCAGCTGATCGGCAAGGTCGGAAATGATTTCACGCGGCAACACGGCCGGCAGAGAAGCCGGCAGCGCCTTTACCACAATGGCGTCACGGCCGAATATTTCCAGATCCATCCCGATCTCGCCAAGCATGGGCAACGCTTCTTCAAAAAGACTGATCTGTGCGGGAGTGAGGCTGACAACTTCCGGCATCAGAAGGGGCTGGCTTACCGCTTTATCCGCAGTCGCTGACTTCAGGCGCTCCAGAATAATCCTTTCGTGCGCCGCATGCTGATCCACCAGCATCAATCCATCCTCATTGCCGAATACCAGATACGTGCCGGCAAACTGGCCGAGATATTTTCGGTTGGCAAAGATAATCCTTTCCCCCGGAGGATTTTCTTCAACCCTGAGAGGATCATCAATAGGGATTCCAGAGCGCGCAAACAAATCGCCTTCTATTGCCTGCCGCAGATTTTGACGGGAATAAACTTCCGGCGATCTCTCTTGGGAGGACGTATAATCCTTCGGCCTCCAGAATCCGGAAGCGGCTGATGTTTGTTCGCGCGGCGCCAGACGGTAGGTAAAAGCATCGGATGGTATCTGCGAAACGGCAAGGCTTTG
>PHBN01000478.1 GCA_002840635.1 Deltaproteobacteria bacterium HGW-Deltaproteobacteria-1 | reverse complement strand
CGGTGATTGCGTCAATATTTATGATCTTCGACCTGTTTCTATAATCCGTTCTTTGCCACAAATAAAAGATCACAGGTTGTTTCAGCTTAAGTTGGAAGATGGAGGGACATGGGAAAGTTTTGGTCATCAACCGGGACAGTTCATAGAAATCTCCATCTTCGGCAAGGGAGAAGCGCCCATCAGTATATCCTCGCCGCCAACGAGGCCTGATACACTCGAAATTTGCGTCAGGCGCACGGGCAAAGTGACAGATGCCCTTTTTGAAATGGGCAAAGGTTCCACCTTTCACATCCGCGGTCCATACGGAAGAGGATTCCCCGTAGACAAACTCAAGGGGCAGAAACTGCTTTTTGTTGCCGGTGGTCTCGGGCTTGCCCCGTTGCGTTCGCTCTTGCTCTATGCTCTGGACAAGAGGAAAGAGTTTGATGATATCATCTTGATGTACGGAACAAATAATCCTGAAAATGTCCTGTTTAAGTATGAACTGCTTAGTTTTTTCGACCGCGATGACATTCAGTACCACTATAGCGTAGATCGTGACGACGAAGGGATCTGGAAACAATATGTGGGGGTGGTGACCGGTTTGTTCGATAAAGCCGTTCTTTTCCCCTTTGCAACCCATGCCGTACTATGCGGTCCCCCGATCATGTATCGTTTTGTTTTGCAGAAACTTCTGAGCTTAAGTTTTCCCGAAGAACACATCTTTATGTCGTTGGAGAGGATGATGAAGTGCGGAGTCGGAAAATGCGGTCACTGCGCTTTTGGAGATAAGTACTGCTGTATTGACGGGCCCGTTTTCCCTTATACAGAGATCGAAAAGATGAAGGAGGCAATTTGAACATGACCAGAACGCGAACTGTATGTCCATTTTGCGGATGTGGATGCAGCTTCTATCTCTTATCCGATGGAGACAGAGTAACAGGGATAGAACCCAGCCCCTCAAACCCGATCAATAAGGGCATGCTGTGCGTAAAGGGTTGGAACGCCCATGAATTTATTCACTCGCCGGAAAGGTTGACATCGCCGCTGATCCGGAAGCACGGAGAACTTGTCGAGAGCACATGGGATGTGTTGATCACTGTGCCAGGCTCTGACACAGTTCCACAGTGGTCGGTCTGGCCGCAACATTCGGTTCCGGTGCTATGACAAACTCGATTAACGATTTTGATGATGCCGATCTGTTTCTGGTAACCGGCTCCAACACGACGGCGCAGCACCCTCTGATCGGATCGCGCATTATCAATGCCGTTAAAAGAGGAGCAAAGCTGCTGCTGATTGATCCCAGAGAAATACAACTGGCCGAGTTTGCCGATTTACATCTGCGCCAGAATATCGGTACGGACGTGGCAGTGCTAAACGGCATCATGAACGTCATTATAGAAGAAGAGCTCTATGACAAGGAGTTTGTCGAAACCAGAACGGAGGGATTCGATCAATTAAAGGAGATCGTCAGCAAATATCCGTCGAATGTTGTGGAAAAAATATCCGGCATATCAAGTCACGATCTTAAAAAGGCTGCGCGTATGTACGCCAAGGCGGATAAGGCCATGCTGGCCTATGCCATGGGGATCACCCAGCACACGACGGGTGTGGACAATGTGAAAACATGCGCCAATCTGGCCATGCTGACCGGTCATCTGGGCAGGCCTGCGACGGGAGTCAATCCCCTGCGCGGGCAAAGCAATGTCCAGGGTGCCTGCGACATGGGAGGCTTGCCGAATGTGTATAGCGGCTATCAACCGGTGATCGATCCGTCTGTAAAAAATAAATTTCAGGAGGCCTGGGGTGTGGCTGCGCTGGACGACAAGGTGGGCCTGACCATTACCGATATGATGATTGCTGCGCAAAAAGGTCAGATTAAAGCTCTCTATGTCATGGGAGAAAATCCCCTGATGAGCGAC
>PHBN01000477.1 GCA_002840635.1 Deltaproteobacteria bacterium HGW-Deltaproteobacteria-1 | reverse complement strand
CGGATATTTCTACATCGTTGACAGAACCAAGGATATGATCATTGTTTCCGGATTCAAGGTATATTCCAGAGAGATTGAAGACATCCTGCAAAATTATCCCTGCGTGGAAAGAGCCGCGGCAATAGGGATTCCCGACCCCGAAAGACAGGGCAGTGAGTTGGTTTGTATATTTATCGAGCCGCAGAGCGGATATGAAACGGACATAACCGAAGAAAAGATTATTAATTATCTCAAAACCTCCGTGGCCAAATATGCCGTACCGAAGGTCGTACGCATAGTTGACGCAATCCCCCTTACCGAAGTGCAGAAGGTAAATAAGAAATTGCTGCGCCAGATGGCTGAACAGGAATTTAAATAAAAATATTTACACTTAAAAGGTGATGGTCTTTTATGCTAACCAAGCTATTTGCCCGCAGTATATTAACGCTCAGCGGTTGGAGGGTCAAAAATAATATGCCGCCGAATATCAAGCAATGCGTCATGATTGCCGCCCCCCATACGAGTAATTGGGATTTTTTTTACACTCGCCTCGCTTTTTTGCAAATGGACATTCATGTCAAAATGACCATTAAGCGCAGTTATATGCGATTCCCTTATGGCCCGTTTGCTCGAGCGCTCGGTTGCATTGGCATTGATCGCCGTCCGAAAAAAGAGGGACAGGAACGGCCCAGCATGGTACAAGTAATGGCCGATTTATTTAAAGAGCACGATAATTTAGTCATGCTGGTGACACCTGAAGGCACGCGTTCTTTGTCTAACAAATGGAAAACAGGTTTTTATCATGTTGCTGTTTTAGCCAATGTTCCTGTGGCATTAGGTTATTTGGATTATAAGAAGAAAGAAGCAGGTGTGGGTAAAATGGTTTACCCCAGCGGCGATATGAAAAAAGACATGCAAGAAATTATGGCCTTTTATAAAAATATTGCGGCACACACACCAGAATATTTTAGCATTGATTTAGATTACGATTCTTAGTTCACCTGATAAATCCGATTTCCCTCGCGTATGAAAACTGACGCCGCCAGGGGATTCCCGGATGGACTTTCTCTAAAATATCCGGACCTGTTACCTTCAGGGATTCTTCATCTACTTCCACGGGATGATCGCCGCCTATAAAACCATGATCCCTGGCAATGATGGGATTCTTTCCCGGCAGGCAGTCACATTCTGCGGTGATGTTAAGCAGGGCGTTGATGACCATCGTCTTTCGCTGGATCTTCTTCCAGA
>PHBN01000121.1:1046-10843 GCA_002840635.1 Deltaproteobacteria bacterium HGW-Deltaproteobacteria-1 | reverse complement strand
TGTAACATTTATTGCCAGGGCTGCCCCCGTCTGCGTGCTGTAAAACTGCGGACGAAGAACACCATCAGCGATGAAGACCTGGAGAAAATCTCGCTGGAAGCCAGCAGGCTCGGACTTGAGCAGATCAGTTTTTTGGCGGAAGGTGAACCGTTTTACCCCAAAAATGTTTTGAACCAGATTCAAGTTTTGCGCCGGTATAATCCGGCTGTGCGAATCATTACATCGACCAACGGCACCATGATTGACTCCGATGACAAGCGTGAAGCTGCTCTTCTCCTGGACGAAGTGATGTTCTCTGTTCATGGCTGCAGTGATGAATCGGTTACGCGCTACCAGACAAAGGGCAGCTTCAAAAAGGCATTCAACAACATGAAGGATCTTGTCGCTCTACGCAACGCAAGAGGGTTGGCTCGCCCGATCATCGAATGGAAGTATGTCCTGTTCAATTGGAATGATCGCAGAGAGATGATTTTGAAAGCCGTAAAACTTGCGGAGGAGTCGGGCGTGGACCGCATCAGTTTCTGGCCCACTACCCGTCCTTTGAAAGGGATTTCGTGGCGGTGGTACTTTGGCCGGTTCCTGAAGCATTTTGGCAACAGAGCATCGAAGGGTTTGGGACGTGAAGTGGCTTTTCCATCGTCACGTAAATTCCCCGGGGGAAACTCCGGATAAAAAGACAGGTCCGGCTTCAATGCCCAGGTTTGGGTAAAGCATAGAGAAAGAGAGTATTAGCTTGTTTGGGCTTATCAAAGATCTGGCGCTGTTAATTTACTGGTATCCTCTTAGATTTTGCATCCGATTCATTCCTCTTGCATGGATTTATCGTCTCGGTAAAATTGGCGGCCACCTTCTGTTTTTGATATCAAAAAAAAAGCGTCTGACTTTATCCGATGAAATGAAGCACATTTTCCCGGATTTAAATGAAAAATCAATTGATGCCATCGTGAGAGACAGTTTTGCCAATTACTGTATGTCCGAGCTTGAAGTTCTGCTTTATCCGACGATCAACAAAGATTACATTAGAAAATACATATCAATGGAAGGTCACGACCACTTGGAAAAGGCCCTTTCTCACGGGTCGGGAGTGCTGCTCCTTCAGGCCCATTTCGGCGCTTTCCAGATGGTGCTCCCTATTTTAGGACATTGCGGATATGTGATCAATCAAATAAGCGCTTCTGCGTCCCTCTGGAAATCCCATGCGACGAGCACCATTCAGAAGATCGCACTCGATAAAAAAGCCCAGTATGAAAACAGACTGCCCATTAAACATTTCCCTGTGGGCAACATTCCCCGCCCTTTGTTTATGGCGTTGCGCCGCAACGAAATTGTCGGTATTACATCAGATGGAGGTGCGGCCCGTAAAACGGTGGAGGTTCGTTTTCTGAGCAGGACAGCGAACTTTCCTCAGGGTGTGGCGGATCTTGCGCTGAAAACCGGCGCGGTCATTGTGCCGGTCTTCATTATTACGGAAAATAATCTTTCGCATAGATTGGTTTTTCATCCGCCGCTGAGCCAAAAAAATAATTCCGATCCATCTGCTGAAGCGGCAGCCATTATGCAGGATTTTGCCGATATCCTTTCGGAATATGTGCGTCAATATCCTCATCATTACGGGTACACAATGTGTTTGAGAAGAATGATGGCTTCATCGGATGAACATCCATTGTTCGCTGATTATGAATCAAATGCGAGATAAGGGTCCCGGAAAGGATTCTTTATTTGCAAAACCGTCTGTCCGTGCAGGATTAACCGTACCGCAAGAACCTGAGAATTTCACTTTTGAGGCTTCTACGGTAAACGAAGTTACCCGGGCTGCAGTGGATATCGCAGTTTTTGATCATTTGCCTGACCTCACGGGCCTTTGCTGAATTCCACGCTTCACGGAGGGTCGTTTCCCGCACGTTACCGAGGGGCGGCATCTTGTAGCAGGTATGGATGAACCCATCGCAGGTGATGCTCAGGTTGGTGATTCCGACCATGCAGCCATCACGCAAAGGTCGTCGAACCAGAGATCGGTCTTCTTGTACCAATCGGGGTCGCTGTCAATCGTCGGGCCGAGGGGATTGAAAATGATTCCGTCAAGTCCCTTGCGATCTACCAGGTGAACCAGATCAACGAGTTCATTCATATTCTTGCGGTTGATGACGGTTGCCAATGAAATGGACATGCCGCTGCCGCGACCCGCGTCGAGAAGGGCATTAACCGCCGCCATTGTCCTGGCGTGCAGACCGGGAATGCCGCGAATCTCATCGTGCGTTTCCGGTTTGATACCGTCCACGGAAACGTGGATGTAACCGAGCCCTGAATTGACGATCTTTTGAGCCATGGGGGGGTCGATCATTGTGCCGTTGGTCACTACGCCGGTCAGGACTCCCTGACGGGTGGCGAAGTCGATAATATCCGTGATGTCGCGACGCATAAAGGTTTCACCACCGGCAAGCTGTATACGGCATGGTCCAACCCAACTTCTAAGATCCGTGATGACTTTCTTCCATTCAGATGTGGTCAGTTCTTCTGTTTTCGGCATCCGCCAGATCGCGCACTGCTGGCACTTGATGTTGCACCGCAGAGTGACGCAGAAAATAATCCGGGTTGGTTTGGCCAGACCGTTGTCGTTGCGGTAGGCCCATCCTTGCAGACTGCGGTTTACGAACTGGTTGAAAGCCCACGCTAAGGTTCTGTTTCGTTTATGCATTCGTTCCGGTTTCCTGTAAGTGACCGGCTCTTGTCGAACCGGCCGCTGAATTGACAATCCGATGGATTCCTAGCACCCCGAATACTGATTGACAAGAATTTTCTTTTCCTGCATTGGAACATAGGAAAGCCACTGTTGTGTGTCAATGAAAACTTTCCCAAAATACGGCAATTGAAGCGGATGACCACAGAAGGTTGTGGCATCCATCATTTCACGAGGAGAGGATTATGAAAAAAAACGTTGTTTACATTGTCCTGATGCTGGCCGTTTTCGTTACGGGAGTGAGTGCACAGACCCGTACTGCTCCATCTCCCGCTACGGTAACGGTAAGCGAAGACGGAAGCGAGGTCATAAGCAAAGTTCAGAAACCGTCATCACTTCAGCTGCTTTCCCATGTCGAATTGACTGCCGCGGGCCGGCCGGCCTTCCGGCCTGACGTGACAGCCATAGGGGGAGAGCTCTGGCTGGCCTATAACAGCCACGGTGGGCCGATGCTTCTACGCCTGGACGCCAGTCTAAATAAGACCGGTCCGGCGGTCCGGTTGCAGTCAGCAACGGAGAGAGTTACCGATATTCGCGTTGGCAATGCCGCGGGACAGTTCTGGAAAGCCTATGAGAGCATGTTAATGCCCGAAAGAACCTGTAATGAACATTTTTTAAATGCGGCCCTCTATGCGGGGTCTCCTTCACAACCCTCCCAGGGCGTCCTGCATATCGCAAAAGGTTGCGCACTGAACAAGCAGTTTATCGATCATCCCAGAGGACTTCCCGCATATCCGGAAATCACGGATGATCCAACCCCCTTCTACCATAAAGGAGTTCGTTATATCCTTACCCGCGCGTGGAGTGAAAAGGGCACTATTCATCATCTGAGGAAGCTCAACGCTGATTTGAGTGTCTCAGAAGATATTTTGCTGGATACCAGTAAAATGGTGCCGGAGGGGAATATGATGAGCCAGAACGCTCTCTTTCACATTAACGGCAAACCTTTTTTGGTAGCCGGTTTTCAGACGGGAATGTGGATTCCCCCGAACAAATCGTCTCTTTATATTTTACCGCTCAGTGATGATTTGCGCTCTTTCTCGGGTAAAGCAATACGTTTGCCGGTAATGAATGTAACCTTTCCCACAAGGGTCACCCGCGCCCGCCATGTCAACGGAACACTGATTATCAATTTCAATGACAGTTATGTCGGCCCGACCGGATTCAGGGTGAGCGAATACCTGGCGCTCTTTGACATTAATGCGGGATTTAACCTGCTTGCCCAGATCCAGACGCAGGATCATCAGGTTATGGACAATCATTCCAGTTTTGAGATTCTGGGTGATCGGCTCTATCTTTTCCAGCAGCAGGACGGGGAAAAAATTTCGGCAAAGATCTTTCAACTCAAGTCGAAATGAAATCAATCATCTTGCAGCAGGTTACGGAGAATCATTACTCATCCCGCTGAATACAAGAGCGTCACACAGGCTCTGTTGATGATGATATGTCGGGATTGAAAAAGACAGAAAATGATTTTTGTTAAATTAATCGGAATATGAAAAAAACTCGTATATTAACCGGACTGATTGACGCAAGCTTATGGGTGTTCGGGGAAATTTCCTATTTTCTCTATCGTGTGATGGGATGGCGAAGAATAGCGTCAGCAGGCAGGTTTTTGGGACGTGTGATCTGCCGTCTGGACGCAAAGCGAAGAGAGGCTCTGGCTCAGGAAATCAGGTTGATTCTTAAAGATGAGAAAGACGGGGAGGTGATCATGCAGGTTACCCGGAGAGGTTTTGAGAATCATTATGCCCGTATCACGGAAACTTTTTTCTTTGGACGGCTTTCAAAAGATATCCTCGATGAAATGATAGAGGTCAGGGGAATGGAGAATATTGACAAAGCACTGTCTTGTGGCCATGGGGTGATCCTTTTGCTTGCCCACTTTGGCTCCTTTCTTCTGCCGCTTCCCTATCTGGGATATAAGGGATATAAAGTTAATCAACTCACAGGAAAGCAAAGGCATAAATCTCTTATTCATGAAAGAGTATGGGGCTGGCGAAAGCGGGATGCTGACCGGTTGCCCGTAAAATATATACAGGCGGAAAGATTTTTAAGACCGATGCTTAATGCTTTGAAGAACAATGAAATGTTGTGCATTGCATTTGATGGAAGAGACGGTACAAGCTGGACGCCTGTAAATTTTCTGGGCCGCAAAGCGATGTTTTCCGCCGGACCTTTCAAATTGGCAAGAAAAACAGGAGCTGTCATCATTCCGACTTTTGTTATCCGTAATCAGGATGACACACACCAGCTGCTTTTTGAAAAACCCTTCGATTTGCCCCGAACGACCGTTCCTGATTTGAAACAGACTGTGGCGGATGACACGGATCGTTACGCTCAATTCTTCTCTGACTACATTAAAAGATATCCCTGTCATTTCGGGATGACATTGCTCACGCATAATTTTAACGCATCAGAAGATTATCCTCAGTTATTTGTTGATGAAACATGAAGGGATCATATACACTTGTAGGAAGGGTGACCAACCCTTGCGAATATTACAACCATGAAACGGGGTGGGGCAGGGTAGCCCTTCTCATGAGACGGACAGGATAATAAATTATGAAAGTTACTTTTATATCGCTGGGCTTATCAACGGACGCGATCGGCCTTAGAATCCTTTCTGCGCTTCTTAAGCAAAACGGTTATCAATCACAGCTCATATTTCTTCCGACAGTGGAGGACCTCAGGCGCAGAGCAACTCATGGCAGCTATCATTACAGTGAAAACGTCCTGAATCAGATCATTGATCTTTCCGGGGGGTCTGATCTTATTGGCATATCCCTGATGACGCATCATAAATCAATTGCTTCTGAACTTACCCGTCGGATGAAACGGTGGACGACGACTCCCATTATCTGGGGAGGGATTCATCCGACAGTTTGTCCCGAGGAATGCCTTGAAACGGCCGATATGGTTTGCTTTGGCGAAGCGGAAACATCACTTGTGGAATTGGTTAGCCGGATGCACGATAATGCTGACATATCGACCATACAGGGGATATGGATAAAAAAGGATGGTCAGGTTGTCAATAATGGCGCAGGAGCTCTGGCAAAAGATCTGGACAGCCTGCCTTTCCCGGATTACAGCTTTGATGACCATCATCTGTTAATCGGGGACATGATTGAACCGATGACCCCGGAAAACTGGCGCCGTCATCTGGTAAAATTTTTTCCTCCTCTTAATTGTGACCGGCCGGATAATCCGGCGTACCAGGTTCTATCGGCCCGGGGATGCCCGTATCAGTGTACTTTTTGTGGGGAATATCCCCTTACCGAAAATATCTATGGCAGACGTTATTTCAGAAAAAGAAGCGTCAGCAATTTGATAGAAGAATTAATGTGGGCAAAAAGCGCCTTTCCTTTCATTGGTGAAATCTGTTTCTGCGATGATACCTTTTCAAGCAGAAGTTTTTCTGATTTACAGGAATTCGCAAGGCAATATAAAGAAAAAATAGCACTTCCTTTTTATATTCTTGTATCGCCTGCCAATGTAACGCGGGAGAAATTTGACTTGCTGGTGGATGCGGGATTAACAAATGTCGGTATGGGCATCCAGTCTGGAAGCAAGAGAATCATCGAACTCTATGACCGGCAGCATGTCGGGAGTGTTGAACAATCATTAAAGGCAGCCCATATTCTCAACAGCTATAAAGACAGGCTCTTGCCTTATTACGATTTTATCATTGAAAATCCTTATGAAACCAATGAAGATCTTTTGGAAACCGTTCGTTTACTCGTTAAACTACCGCGTCCTTATATCACCAGAGTCTATGCTTTAAGTTTTTTCCCCGGGAATAAATATCGCATACCCCAAAAAATTCTTGAAGTATTGATATCCCGTCCGTTTCTGTTTTTTTTAAACAGGCCTTTGGTCGATCGTTTCTTCCTGTTATTTCATCGTTTTTTGAAGCTGGTCGCCATGAAACTTCATCTGCATGAGAGGGGATTATCCTGATTTGACTTTATTTGGTATCTTCGAATCAAATATTATTTTCATGGCACTCAAATGACAAAAGACAGGCAGAATAAACCTTTGCAGAAGATTATCATATTAGGGGGCGGTTTTAACGGTTTGCGCCTGGCGTTTCTGCTGAACAGAAAGGGCTATAAAGTCGAGATTGTGGAGCGTGATTCTCGGCTGGGCGGCATGGTCCAGACTTTTTCGCACACGTGGAACGGCAAAAAATATTTTTTCGATTATGGCCCTCATCTTTTTTTCAATGACTACATCGACGACTACCGGGAACTGCTGGGCGATGATCTTCTTCAAATCCGAGACCGTTTCGCAATGGTGACCCGGGGTGGCATGCTTTCCTACCCTTTGAGACCCGTTGAAATGTTCACTCGCATAAATCCGCTGCTCAGCGCAGGATACCTGATTGATTTTGCACTTTACCGCCTGAAGAGAAGGCATGGTGCCATCACTGAACGGCCAAATCTCAAGACAGTCATGACCGAGCGATTTGGCCGCACGCTTTTCGAGGACTTCTATGCTCCTTACATCGAAAAGTGCTGCGGATTGCCTTCTGAGAGCATATCCCCTCTGTGGGCCGAGGAACGGGAAAACGTCAGTGGTAAAAACCCGGTAGACAACATCCTGAAGAAAGTGCAATCCTGGTTCAGCAGGGCTGTCCGTGAGCGGCTCGCCCGCGGCAATCATCCCTCCGCCAGGGAAATTATGGCCTGCTACCCCCGTAAAGGTGCCGGACAGCTCTGCGATTTGATGGCCCATACTTTGCCACAGGAGAGGATTCACCTCGGTGCTTCGGTCAAAAGCGTGCTGACAGAATCTGGACAAGTTAATGGCCTGATTGTTGAAAAGGACGGGAAGAGCCAGACCATGCAGGCAGATCTTTACATCTCTACAATTCCCCTTGAGCGGCTTGTGCTCGCAATGAAGCCGCAACCGCCACAGGAACTCATCGCGGCGGCGAAAAGTCTTACGTACCGCACCGTGCGGCTCGTGAACCTCATCGTGGATCAGGATCGGATCACCGATTGCCTCGAGATTTTTTCGATGGTACGCAGCCATCCATTCAAGCGGGTCTATGAACCCAAGGCAATGAGTCCTGATATGTCACCGCCCGATAAAAGTTCCCTGTGCATGGAGGTATGCTGCAGCGAGGGTGATGAAATTCAAACCATGCCGGCGAAGGCACTTATTGACATCTGCGTTGACGCTCTTCTCGAGATGAAGGTGTTGACGTCACAACCGGCGCTCCCGTTGGGGACAGTCCTTCTATTGAGGCGGTTATGATTATCAGAGACAGTATGCTGCGCGACATGGCTAAACTGGTAGCCTGGTATCCTCTGAGATGGTGCGTAAGGGCCTTGCCGTGGCGTTTTGCGTATCTTCTGGGTGAGGCGGTAGGGCTTGCGGAATCGCTGATCCTGCGGAAGCGAAAAAACCGCATCGCCGCGAACCTTCTGGCTGTTTACGGCAGACGCCTGACGAAAACAGAAGCGCTTCAGATTGCAAGGCAAAACATTCAACGCCACTATATTGAACACATGGAGTTGTACAAGTACGCCACTCTGAACACCGCCAACCTTTCGCGTCACATCACGTTTGAAGGCCTTGAACGTCTTGAGCAGGCGCTCCGACGGGGCAGGGGGGTGATTCTGGTGCACATGCATTACGGCTGTAAGCAGTTCCCGCTTGTCGCGCTGGGGATCATGGGTTACGATGTCAGCCAGATCGGTTACCGCGATACGGAAGAAGAGACTCACAGCTGGGTGCATAAGAACGTCCATCTGCGCATACGAATGCGTCTGGAAAACCAGTTCAGCGTTAAACACATCCACGTCGGCAAATCACTCCGGCCGGCCTACGAGGCGCTGAAGCGCAATGGCATACTGATGATCACCGGCGACGGGATAGGCGGTGTCAGAGGTGCCGGTGAAAACTACCTTCCGCTCCCTTTTCTCGGTCGAACCATGCTGTTTCCGCCGGGGCCGTCACGGATGGCACGCACCACCGGGGCCGTCATGCTCCCCCTGTTTTGCATTCAGCAACGGGACTTCACCCATGTGGCTGTCATAGAAGAGCCAATCACCATGCAGCGGACTGACGACCGAAAGCATGATGTGCGGCAGATCACAGCACAATATACGCGGGTTTTTGAAACCTTCGTCAATCGCCACCCTGAACACTGGATGTTCTGGGAGGAGTTTCAGGAAGGGGTTTTAATCCCGAAGTCCGGATCAGGCGAAGGATCATCCGGAGACCTTGAGAACGAACCCCTGGAAAAGTTGTAAAAATGAAAATTACCTTAATATCATTATATCCTGATATCACTTCTTTCGGGCTCCGTGTCATCTCTTCCTATCTGAAAAAACACGGTCACGAGACCCAGATGATCTTTCTTCCGGATCCATACGGGGATGACATCGTCTACGGGAAACCAAGATACGAAAATCATATTCTTGAGGAAGTCACTTCTTTATGCCGGCAGTCCGATTTAATCGGCATCACCTTGATGACGAATTTTTTTAAAGGGGCTGTTCAAGTTACGGCCAAATTGAAAAAAGAGTTGTCTGTGCCCGTCATATGGGGTGGCGTGCACCCGACGATCAAACCCCTTGAATGCCTGGAGCATGCGGACATGGTTTGTATCGGGGAGGGTGAGGATGCTCTTCTGGAACTTGTGACAAAGATGGCCAGGAGCGATGATTATCTGCAGACAAAAAACCTGTGGTTCAAGACCGGCAATCAAGTCATTCAAAACCCTCTGAGTCCCTTACCGCGTGATCTGGATGTTTATCCTTTCCCGGATTACAGTATGCATGACCACCACATCATGTTCAATGACTGTTTGGTCCCCCTCACGGATGAAATCTTCGAGGTTTTTCTGAAAGAAGGCACGGTATCCAGGTATCTGGGCAAAACGGGATATCAGACAATGACCAGCAGGGGTTGCCCATACAGCTGTGCCTACTGTATAAACCACACAATCAAGGAAATGTATGGCGGGAAGGGAAAACTTCGCTGGCGATCTATTAAGAATGTCATTGAAGAACTTTCATGTGTCAAAAAGGAAATGCCTTATGTCAAT
>PHBN01000121.1:0-952 GCA_002840635.1 Deltaproteobacteria bacterium HGW-Deltaproteobacteria-1 | reverse complement strand
ATAGCGGATATCCCGAAGCCGTTTCACTTGCAGCCTTTCACTTTGATTCTCTATCCCGGTACGCTTTTATACGAAAAAGCGAAAGAAAATGCTCTTGCAATTAATGACGACAGGGATATTTATGAAAAAACCTACACGATGCGGAAGCCTGATTATCTCAATCTTCTTATGACGCTTTCCAAAACAGGGAAATTTCCAGGCACGCTTTTGAAGATTCTGATCAGCCCGACTTTGTTGAATATTTTTAACAGCAAAGTTTTAAAACCCGTGGTCAAATATGTTTATATCGGCATGAAATACATATACAGTTCATTGAAATAGACGGTAATCGAGAATGAAGGTCCTTTTGCTTACATCTTATCTGGGCGATAAAGAACTCCCGGTATTTCCCGTGGGGCTGTCCTGTATCCAATCCTCACTGCAGGGCCATGATGTTAAGATATTTGATTTAAACATAGCCCAGAAGCCATTTGATCAGATGAAAGAGATGATTACGGGGTATTCACCCGACGTGATCGGCATTTCTTTGAGAAATATTGATTCCACAAACAAGAGAACGGTGACCTTTTATTATAAGACCTTAAAGGAGATGATCGATGTAATAAAAACCTGTTCCGATGCTTACATCGCCGTCGGTGGTTCCGGTTTTTCAATATTTGCTGATGAAATCATGAAGGATGAGCCGCGAATCGATTTTGGCATATTCCTGGAGGGAGAGATCACTTTTCCCCAGCTGCTTGACAACCTCCTAACACCTGAAAATGTTTCCTCCCTCTACTACAGAAAAAATAACAATGTGATCTATACCGGGCCGGGTTCATTGCCGGGGTCCCGTCAGATGAATATCATCAATTCAGGAGAGATTCCTGTTGAAAAATATAAACAATTCAGAGATGCAATCGGCATCGAAACCAAAAGAGGTTGTTCCCTCCACTGTATCTACTGCATATAT
>PHBN01000120.1 GCA_002840635.1 Deltaproteobacteria bacterium HGW-Deltaproteobacteria-1 | reverse complement strand
GGATAAAATAGAAGGAATCCGGATGGCAGGTGCTATCCATGACATCGGGAAATTAGCGATTCCCTCGGAAATACTGGCCAAGCCTACCAAGCTGACAAATATTGAATTTTCTCTGATTAAAGAGCACTCTCGGAGTGGATATGAGATGTTGAAAAATGTGGAATCTCCCTGGCCCCTGGCACAAATTGTTTATCAACACCATGAACGGATAAACGGATCCGGTTATCCAAGAAACCTGAAGGGAGATGAAATTATTATAGAAGCCCGCATAATGGCCGTGGCCGATGTTGTTGAAGCCATGGCTTCCCATCGTCCGTATCGTCCAGGTCTAGGTCTTGAGGTTGCCCTTGAAGAGATTGAAAAAAATAAGGGCATTACTTATGACAATACTGTAGCCGATGCCTGCTTGAGATTATTTCGTGAGAGAGGTTATCAGCTTCAGTAATACGTGATACGTGTACCCTATCCATTCATGATTACCATTCTCAATTTTTTGCAAACTATCTACTAAAACGTTACAGGCTGTCCGTGACAGGATCAATCTAGACTTACCATGATCTGCCTTCGATGAGACCGCGGGAAATACAAAAATATGCCCAAAAAAGTATTTTTGAGCACACCGGGGTTGGGGATCCATAACAAAGGGCCCATTTAAAAAAGCGGGCCCTTTTTATCATCATTGTCTTGCCTCTGATTCAGGGATACGATATAAACACCCATCAAATACTTTGGATGTTCAATGATCAAAAAGTCAGGCAGTCAGACTGAGCTGAAAAAAAACGTACTGGAACAAAGCCTTTGCACCGGCTGTGGGGCCTGTGTAGGACTTTGTCCTTATCAGGTGATATATGACGACCGGACTGTGCAGCTTTTTAACTGTGACCTGCCGGACGGCAAGTGTTACGCGTTTTGCCCGAGAACACCCGCAGATTATGACCACATTAGAAAAAGCCTTTTTAATATCGATGATTTGACACCGGAAATCGGTGCGGTAAAGGGTTATTACTTCTCGAGGGCATTTGACCCCCGGCAGCGTGTGAATGTCCAGCATGGCGGCACGGTCACCGTGCTTCTGGAACTGGCCATGGCTGAAGGGATGATCGATTCCGCCAT
This sequence comes from Deltaproteobacteria bacterium HGW-Deltaproteobacteria-1, assembly GCA_002840635.1. GTDB lineage: Bacteria > Desulfobacterota > Syntrophia > Syntrophales > Smithellaceae > UBA8904. The sequence goes on along the minus strand of PHBN01000120.1, from coordinate 6,167 downwards.
TGTTTCTTCACGCAACAATGAATTTGAACAACATGGCCTTTTGGTTACAGATCAAAACCAATTGCGCGGTTATTCAAAAAGCTGGTTTACGGTATCTCCCACGGTGTCTACTTTCAACCGGATACCGGACGATCGTAAAAAGAGGACAGGTGTTGTGGCAACACCCTGTCAGGCGACGGCTCTGGCAAAAATGAAAACGGCGGAAATACCCGGTTACAACAGATCCGACTTGCCGGGACTGGTCATAGGCCTCTTTTGCGGCTGGACGCTTTCCATGGGAAAATTTAGCAATCTTCTTGGTCGATACGGAGTATCGTTGGCAGATCTGACCGGAATGGATATACCGGCAGGAAAAAATATTCTGGAGATTTTTACAGGGAGCGGCTTAATATCTGTGCCAATGGCCGAGGTGGATCATTGTGTGCGGACCGCCTGCCGCTATTGCATGGACAGCACGGCCGAGTTTGCCGACCTTTCCGTTGGAGCGGCGCGCTTCGGTGCGGACTGTGAAGAAATGCGGGGCTGGAACCAGATCATTGTACGCTCTGATCGCGGCAAACAGCTTCTCGAACTGGCCATTGCAAAACGTGCGCTTCAAATCCGTGAAGCTCCGCCATCGGCCCTGCAGGAACTGAAAAACGCGGCAGCGGGAAAAAAGAAAAAAGCGTTAAAAAATATTGTGGAAAAAAGTCATTCGACGAAAAATCTTCTGTATTTAAAAAGCGACGATCCGATCGTGCGGAAATATTTACGAGTTGATAGGAAACGAAAAAGGAAATCATGAGCAAGCTTTTATCACCGGACAGATCCACGGTTTTGTTTCTGGGCAATGAGGCGATCGCAAGAGGTGCGCTGGAAGCCGGCATTCAGGTTGCCACGGGGTATCCGGGAACGCCGTCTTCGGAAGTGATCGAGTCTCTGGCCGATGTTGCCCGCGAACGGAATCTTTACGTGGAGTGGTCAGTCAACGAAAAGGTGGCGCTCGAAGTTGCTGCCGCCGCTTCATTTGCCGGTTTGCGTTCGATGGCTGTTATGAAGCAGAACGGCGTCAACGTGGCGTCGGATTTCCTTTTGCACCTGACCGCATCGGGAACGCGCGGGGGGATAGTACTGGTGTCCTGCGAAGATCCGGGCGCTCTCTCAAGCGTCAACGAGGGGGAATCACGCTACTTCGCAAGCATGCTGGAAATGCCGCTTCTTGAACCGGCAGACTTTCAGGAAGCCAAGGATATTACGAAATGGGCGTTTGAACTATCTGAAACAATCGGCAATGTCGTCATGCTACGCTCCGTTACGCGCATGTCGCACGCGAGCGGCAACGTGACTTGCGGGAAGCTGCCGACAAAAAGAAGAAAAGCCGGTTTTGAATATGACGGGCCGGTGATGGATTCAAAAACCGGGCCGATGATCAGTACGCCTGTTGTGGCCAAACATGTGCTTCGTCAGCAAAAGCTCAAAGACGTGATCGTCGAAGAAGTCATGCCGTTTCTGGAAGAAAACGTGAAGGTCCTGGCCTCAGGCATAGCGGGCCGGATCGGCATTAAAACGTTCTTCGGCAAATACGATGGAACACTGCCGTTTGCCGGGGAACTCAATCCCGATGTTGTGGCCGATGCGTTGGGCAGAATTCTGAAAGTAAAACGCAAATTCCTGCCGGCAGATTATCTTAAAGATATACAAAAAACAGCGGCCATGATTCCAGCGCGGGAACAAACATTTTGCGCCGGCTGTCCCCACCGTGCGTCATTCTGGAATATCCACAACGCCATTGCTCTTGACGGCAGGAAAGGATTTGTCTGCGGCGATATTGGCTGCTATTCAATGGCCGCGCTCTCGCCTGCAACCGGTTATCACACCATGCCGACGCTTCATTCCATGGGGTCCGGAACGGGACTGGCCAGCGGCTTTGCCAAACTGGCCCAATTCGGTCTGGATAAACCGATCCTGACCGTCTGCGGGGATTCCACTTTTTATCATGCGGTGATTCCGGCGCTGATCAACGCGCAGCACAACCGGGCGGATATCACCTTTATTGTTCTGGACAATGCGGGAACTGCCATGACGGGTTTTCAGCCGCATCCGGGGCTGTCGGTAAGTGCGCTCAAAGACGTGGTTCCCGCGGTTGACATCGCCGCGATCTGCAAGGCTATCGGAGCAAAGGTGGCCGTCAGCGATCCATTTGATCTTGCGGCAACCGGCAGAATACTGACATCCTTTCTTGCGGATAAAGGATCTCTCAAGGTGCTGATCCTTCGTCAGGCCTGCGCCTTGAGTCCCGAGAAAAAAGGGAAGAAGACATTTGATGTCAGAGTGGATGAGTCCTTGTGTCTTGGTGATGCCTGTGGATGCAACCGGTTGTGTACACGGATTTTCCGCTGCCCGGCCCTCACCTGGGACCGCAATAAGAAGAAAGCCGTGGTTGATGAAGTCATCTGTGCCGGCTGCGGTGTATGCGCGTCGATCTGTCCGCAGCAAGCGATTGTTAAAACGGAGGTCAGCGGACCGGGATGAAAGAAAAAACGTTTACGAAAACAAGAAATGTCATCCTAACCGGTGTCGGCGGTCAGGGTAATGTTATGGCATCGAGAACACTGGCTCACATGCTTGTCGATGCGGGATATGTCGTTACCATCGGTGAGACATTCGGCATGTCTCAGCGCGGCGGTTCAGTGATGAGTCATCTGCGCATTTCACATGATTCGGTCAAAAGCCCGCAGATTCCACGAGGCGGGGCGGACGTGATTGTCGGTCTTGAACCCCTTGAAGCTCTTCGCGTTTTGACGGTTTACGGCAATCCGCAGGTATGCGTTTTATACAATTCACGTCCCGTCTACCCCATCGGTGTGATTACGGGCGAGCTTTCTTATCCTTCCGGGAAAACCATCAGAGACGCTTTTGAACGGTTATCCGCAGCGTTCTGGGAGATCGATGCGACATCCGCCGGCCTTAAGCTTGGGAATCCGGTTTTAAGCAATATCGTCATGATAGGTGCGCTTGCCAAAACAGGTCTTCTCCCCTTTGACCGGCGAAGGTTTGAAAAAGAAATTAAAAAAACACTTTCGGTGGATAAATATAACGTAAATATGAAGGCTTTTGATGCAGGCGCCGCCATGATTAAATAAGATAGTCTCGAAAAAAAAGACCGTATGCTGCGTTGAGCTGCACCCCTAATAACTGCTGCGTACAGCATGTAGGTCTCATTCCTTGGAATTTACCCCGGCTTGCCTGCGGCCTTCTTTCGAACTCGTCACAGAGCGCATAATATTTTTAATTGCTAGAGTTTATAAATAAGGGTTGACGACACGTGATCGAACCTTATATTACCATTTCAGAACTTTAATTCTCAGGAGGCGGTTCATGGAAGACATTTATTCCGCAATTCAAATCAGTGAGCACGTTTACTGGGTGGGCGCCATCGACTGGACTATCCGGGACTTTCACGGCTATACAACACCTCATGGCAGCACCTACAACGCCTATCTGGTCATGGCGGATAAGATCACGCTGATCGATACAGTCAAGGCACCTTTTATGGACGAGATGCTCTCGAGAATTGCGTCCGTAATTGATCCGTCAAAGATCGATTATATTGTTTCCAATCATTCCGAGCAGGATCATTCCGGCTGCCTTTTACAGGTTATTGACCTTGTTAAACCTGAAAAAGTATTTGCCTCGGCGCTGGGGGTTAAAACCCTCAAGGATATTTTCCACGACCAGCACGGTATCCGGCCGGTCAAGGATGGCGAATTGCTCAGCCTGGGTAATATGGATTTAAAGTTTATGGAAACCCGGATGATCCACTGGCCTGATTCCATGTTCTCATATCTGGAAAAAGACGGTGTCCTGTTTTCGCAGGACGCTTTCGGTATGCATCTGGCAACATTCGAGCGTTTTGCCGATCAACTGCCCGCTGATATGCTGGAATATGAAGCGGCAACTTATTATGCAAATATCGTTCTGCCTTTTTCGCCGATTGTTCTCAGAGCCCTGGACAAGGTTGCCGCCACCGGATGGGCGTTTAAAGTAATTGCGCCGGATCATGGCCCCGTGTGGCGACAAAATTTAGGCTTTATTCTTGACCTGTACAAAAAGTGGGCACTGCAGAAGTCGACCAATAAAGCTGTTGTGGTTTACGCGACCATGTGGCATTCAACGGAAATAATGGCCAGAGCGATTGCCGAATCGATGGCGCGGGAAGGAGTCCGCGTTAAACTTTTGTCCATGAACGAAGTTCACCGCAGTGAAGTGATTTATGAAGTACTGGAGGCAGGCGCTTTGATCGTTGGTTCGCCGACGCTCAACAACAACATTTTGCCGCAGATGGCGGATGTGATGACATATATGAAGGGATTGAAGCCGGCTCATCTGATTGGTGCGGTTTTTGGTTCATTCGGCTGGAGCGGAGAATCCGTCAAGGATCTGGAGGCTATTCTCAAAGAAATGAAAGTGGAGATCGTTGCCGAACCGGTTTCCGTCAAGCATGTTCCGGGCCGGGATGTTCTTGAAAAATGTTCGGAGTTGGGCCGGACGGTTGCGGCTGAACTGAAAAAAAGAATTGCTGATTGAAAAAAATTCAGGATTTAAGGAGGAAACCCATGAAAAAGTATGTTTGTGGAATATGCGGTTATGAATATGATCCGGCGAATGGTGATCCGGAAAATGGAGTGGCGAAGGGTACGGAGTTTAAGGATCTGCCGGAGGACTGGACCTGTCCGGTCTGCGGAGCCGACAAGAGCGAGTTTTCTCCCGCCTGATTTATCCATTATAAAAAATATACAGGAGCTGACTTATGGACGAAAATATTCGTGAGGCCCTCCAGCAGGCTTATGTGGGCGAAGCAAAGGCCGCACTGAGACTCAAGGTTTATGCACAGAAAGCGGAAGAGGAGGGATTTAAACAGATTGCCCGCCTGTTCCGCGTCATCGCTTTTTCAGAAGAGATTCACGGGGCGCGGGCGCTCAGGGTTCTCAAGGAAATCAAAACGACGGAAGAAAATCTGGCTGCGAGTTTCGAGTCGGAAAAAACCGTCGCGGAAATTGCCTATGACCGTTTTGTGAAAATGGCAGAGCAGGTGGGGGACAAACCCTCGCTTCTGCATTTCAGCCAGAGCCGTGACGTAGAAGAAACGCATGCCAAACTCTATAAGCAGGCGATGAATCACTTCATGGAAGAACGCGATGCCGTTTATCACGTCTGCAAAGTGTGTGGTTATGTGGCAGACGGCGAATTACCGGATGAATGCCCTGTCTGCGGGGCGAAGAAGGATCAGTTTACAACGTTTGACCAGTAAGCAATGCAGCGAAAGGAGAATGGTCATGGCCGCGCTCCGTATCATCATTGGTATATTGATTCTTGTTACCCTGGTGTTGCCGCAAAGGACGTTCGCTGTGGAAAAACCGCTGTGGGAACTCGGGGTTGGCGGCGGATTTCTGCTCATGCCGGATTACCGCGGATCTGATGAAACACGCGCATATCTTCTTCCGTTTCCCTATGCGATATACCGGGGCGGGGTATTCAGGCTTGAAGACAAGCGGGTTGCGGCCAGGATATTTAAGACCGACAGGATCACCCTTGACGCAAGCGGGTATGGAGCGGTGCCCGTACGAAGCGGCAACAATGACGCAAGGCTGTGGATGCCGGACCTGGATGCCACGTTTGAGTTGGGGCCGTCGCTGCGCATCAAGCTTCTGGAATCAAAGGAAAACAGGTATCTTTTGAGCCTGGCTCTTCCGGTCCGGGCGGTTTTTTCGACCGATTTCCGTACGGTGCGTTATGAAGGATTTGTCTTCAGCCCCCGGTTGAATTTCGAAAAGGGCGATGTGATTCCCGGAACGGGCGTGTATGCGGGCATGTCGACAGGGCCGATGTTTGCCGATCGCGGCTACCACAATTATTTTTATGAAGTTGAGCCCCAATACGCCATGCTTTCGCGTCGGGCTTATACGCCGGACGGGGGCTACAGCGGTTCGGCGTTCACGCTCGGCGTAGGGAAAGATTACAAACAATTTAAATTTCAAGCTTTTGCCAGTATTGATTTTTTGCAGGGAGCCGTGTTTGAGGAAAGCCCCCTCGTGAAGAGAAAGATGTCCTGGATGGGCGGATTCAGCATTACCTGGGTCTTTATGAAATCGGAGAAGACCGTGGAGGACGAAAGCCCGTATTAAATA
>PHBN01000119.1 GCA_002840635.1 Deltaproteobacteria bacterium HGW-Deltaproteobacteria-1 | reverse complement strand
AATAGTTATTCGCTACACTCCAGACACTGTTCAGCAGCCGGTCATTTACCTGCTTGCTCAAAAACACAATCTTGTTTTCAATATTCTTAAAGCCAGAATATATCCCCGGCGCGAGGGTGTCATCGTACTGGAACTCAGCGGCCAAAAAGAAGATTTCGACCGCGGCATTCGTTTTCTGAAAGAAATGGGGCTGAAAGTCGAGCCTCTTTCGAAAAGCGTTAGCCAGAACAACGACAAATGCGTTCACTGCGGCGCCTGTACCGGTTTTTGCCCGACCGGCGCCCTGTCTTTTGAGAAAAAAACTCAAAAAGTCCTGTTTGATGCTGAAAAATGCAACGGATGTGAACTTTGTGTATCGGCATGCCCTGTTCGCGCAATGGAAATAAATTTAATGTAATGAAAAACCTATACACCGGAAGGGCACTTGAAACGCTCATGGGAACAGTAAAAGAAGGTTTTGACAATGAAAAATATATATCTCAACAAACCGAATCGATATTAAAACGTGTTGAAAGGTTCAACAATAAACTCTACCTGGAATTCGGCGGCAAACTGCTCTATGATTACCATGCAGCCCGCGTGCTTCCCGGCTACGATCCCAATGTGAAAATGCGGCTTATCAAGGAGCTCAAGGACAGGGCGGATATCCTGCTTTGCATTTACGCAGGCGATATTGAAAGAAAAAAAATTCGCGCGGATTTCGGCATCACGTACGACGCGGACGCAATGAAACTCATTGATGATCTGCGCAGCTGGAATATCAGCGTGAGAGGCGTTGTCATTACGCGTTTTGAAAATCAGCCATCCGCGGTCTTATTCAAAAACAAGCTCGAACGCCGGGGCATCCATGTCTATACACACCGTTTCACGAAGGGCTACCCGACCAACGTGGATCTGATCGTCAGTGATGAAGGTTACGGCGCCAATGAACGCATCCCGACGGAAAAACCGCTGGTAATTGTCACGGGACCGGGACCGGGCAGCGGAAAAATGGCAACCTGCCTTTCCCAGCTTTATCATGACTACAAAAGCGGCATCAAATCTGGTTATGCCAAGTTTGAAACGTTTCCGATCTGGAATCTGCCGCTCAAGCATCCGGTCAACGTTGCCTATGAAGCGGCAACCGCCGATATCCGGGACTTCAACCAGATCGACCCGTTCCATCTGGAAGCCTATGGTGAAGCCTGCGTCAATTACAACCGTGATGTGGAAGTGTTCCCCGTTTTAAGAAGAATCCTGGAAAAAATCACCGGCGAGCCTTCATTTTACAAATCTCCGACAGACATGGGCGTCAACCGGGCAGGGTTTGCCATTACCAACGACGATGTCTCAAAGGAAGCCTCCAAGCAGGAGATCATCCGCCGATATTTCCGTTACCGATGCGAATATGCCATGGGATTTTCAGATAAAGAGACGGTACAGCGCGTAGAATTATTTCTGAACGATTTTAATCTGAAACCGGAAGACAGACGCGTTGTGATACCGGCGCGCCAGGCGGCACAGGAGTCGCTGGAACGCAACAGAGGCAACGAGGGAATTTACTGCGGCGCGGCCATTGAACTCCCGGACGGCACGATCATCACGGGGAATAACTCGCCATTGATGCACGCTGCATCCAGTGTGGTGATTCACGCGATCAAACACCTGGCTGGCATTCCCGACAAAATCAAACTTTTGCCGCCCAACATCACCGACTCAATACGAAAGCTGAAAACGGAAATTTTAGATGAAAAAAATGTCAGCCTCGACCTGGAAGAAGCGCTCATCGCGCTCTCCATCAGCGCCGCCACCAATCCGGCCGCGGAACTTGCACTGGAAAAAATAAAGGAATTACAAAGCTGTGAAGTTCATATGACACACATTCCCACTCCCGGCGACGAAACAGGCCTCAGGCGAATGGGCGTAAATTTGACCAGCGACCCGAATTTTTCAACCAATGATCTTTTTATTACATAGAAAAGTTTATTTCTTCTTGAATTCTTTTTTGGTATCTGTGTCTGCAGTATCCAGCATTTGGTTGAGTTCCCCGGGAACTTTTGACACCTTACCCCCCATTTCCTTGGTATCATGCCAGAAACGGCTAAGCTTATCCCCGATTGCTGCTCCGCCGGTTTTAAATGTCTCAACTGATTTTTTGATTTTGTCGGACGTGGATGCCGGATCCTTGAAAAGGTAAGCGCCTCCGCCCAGGACAACGACTAAAAGAACAATAATGGCCAGTTTAATCAATTTGCTTAAGATAAAATAAAGAATCAACACGACAAGAGAAATGGCCAGCAACGTGAAGGCCGCCGGGTTTGCCTGGAAAAAAGCCCCAACAGATTCCATGGAATAAAGTCTCCTTCCGGTATTTTTTTAATTTGGTCTGTTTCTATCGCATTTTTAAGAGAAAATCCATTTTTTGTTTGTCTTGACAAGGGGCAGGCAGCCGGAAAATAATATAACTTGTAATCGGATTTGAGATGATATATCCGCCGGATGAAGATTATGAAAAAAACAAATATAACCGTCGGCCTGACCACACTGGGATGCAAGGTAAATCAGTGCGATTCTGCTTCAATATCCGGAGAGCTGCAATCAGCCGGCCATACCCTGGTTCCGTTTAACTCCGTTGCCGATGCTTACATCATCAATACCTGCACGGTAACCTCTTTTGCCGACTTTCAGGCGCGACAGCTCATCCGACGGGCAAAGCGCGCCAATCCCCTGGCCCGCATTATCGTAACCGGCTGCTATGCACAAACGCAGGCTCAAATGCTTACCGCCATCGACGGAGTTACCACGGTGGTCGGCAACAACAACAAGCATCGGATTGTCGAGATGCTGAATCATCCGGCGCAGAATTCCCGGCAAATCATATCATCCGATATTTTCCTGCAGAAGCAGTTCATTTCCACTCCCTTTTCACCATGGACGGGTCGGACCCGGGCTTTTTTCAAAATCCAGGATGGCTGCGATGCGTTTTGCAGCTACTGCATTGTCCCTTTTGCCCGCGGCACCAGCCGCAGCCTTCCCTTCCGGGACGTTGGGCAGGGTGTGAAAAATTTCATCAGTCAAAATTACCGTGAGATTGTTCTCACCGGCATCCATCTGGGACACTACGGACATGATTTACAGCCCGAAACCGATCTCGTCAGGATGCTCGAATGCCTGTTGTCACAAAATCCGGGGACAAGGTTTCGCCTCAGTTCCATCGAACCCAATGAAATATCAGAGGATCTGATTTGTCTTTTCAACCGGCATCCAAACCTTTGTCCGCACCTGCATATCCCTCTGCAAAGCGGTGATGACTCCATCCTGAAGCTGATGAAACGCAATTACGACGTGGCATTCTATCGCAACCGGGTTGAAAAAGTAGTCCAGGCCATAAAAGACATTGCCATCGGAATCGACGTGATGGTCGGCTTTCCCGGCGAAGGCGAAAAGGAATTCGGCAATACATTGAAACTTCTGGAAGGCTTACCCGTGTCCTATCTGCATGTTTTCCCCTACTCCGAAAGGCCGGGGACCGCAGCCCGGGACATTCAACCCAAGGTTCCGGAAAAGGTTAAAAAGGAAAGGGCCGCCATCTTGAGGGATCTAGGCGTAAAAAAAAGAGAAACGTTTTCAAAGCGTTTTATCGGGAAAACACTGCCGGTGCTGGTTGAGCAAAGCCCGGAAAAGAAGACCGGCCTTGGCAAGGGGTTTTCTCATAATTATCTTCCTGTAATACTGGACAAACCCCATGGAACTTTAGTAAATACCATCGTCACCGTAGAGATCGAACAGTATCGGGAAGGCAGGCTCACAGGCAGGATTGTTCATGAATAAAGACAGATTAAAACAATTAACGGCTCTTCAGGAAAAGCTCGGCTACATTTTCCGGGATATAGATCTGCTTTCGACCGCCCTGACACACCGCTCCTACACCCATGAAAATCCGCAGCCGGGTGCAAACGACAACGAAAGGCTTGAATTCCTGGGTGACGCTGTTTTGGGGCTTTGCGTGAGCGATCTGCTGATGAAAAAGCACACCGGTTTTGACGAGGGGACACTCTCCAAAATGAGGTCTCTGATGGTCAACGAAAAACCCCTGGCGGATCTGGCGGGGAAACTTGCCCTGGGAGATTGCCTGCTGCTGGGGCACGGAGAGGAACTGTCCGGCGGACGCTCCAAGGAATCGCTTCTGGCCAACGCCCTGGAAGCAGTGATCGCCGCAATTTATCTCGATTCCAGCTTCGGCAGAACAAAAATAATCCTCAAGCGCCTGATGAAACCTCTTCTGAATGATGAGACCCTGAACGCACAATGTTGCGATTATAAAACAGCCCTTCAGGAATTGTGTCAGAAAAAATACAAATCAGCGCCGCTCTATACACTCCTTGATTCATGCGGCCCCGATCATGACAAAATCTTTGAAATTGAAGTAACCATCGGCAGTGATATCCGGCAAACCGGCCGGGGAAAAAGTAAAAAAGACGCTCAAAAGCAGGCGGCGCAAAAAGCCTGGGAAAGTATTCATCATGCAAAATAATCCTGAAAAACACCTTTCGGAAAAATCCCTGATTATCCCTATCTTTATCATGAACAGCGGCTGCCCGCAGCGCTGCATTTTCTGCAATGAGAAAATTGCCGCCGGAAATTACGCTCCGGAAGTCATCAAAAGTTTTTTTGACGGAGAAGTCGCCTCCTATCTGCGTTGGAACAAAGACAAAATGCGCAGGGTGGA
>PHBN01000476.1 GCA_002840635.1 Deltaproteobacteria bacterium HGW-Deltaproteobacteria-1 | reverse complement strand
CCGTCCTTCGACATCCTTGATAAACGGCAATACCGCATGGGATTCTTTGGCCGTGTCGTTGGAAATTTTTTCTGGGATAGCAAACAGGAGATCTTCCTTTGTGCCAAAATATTCGTAGATGGTGGCCTCGGAAACCCCCGCTTCTTTACTGATCTCAGAGATTGTAGCCTCCTGAAAACTCTTTTCAGCAAAAATGCGCAAAGCCGCCTCCATGATCCGGTCTTTTCGGCTTTTTATGCGAGGATGGCTTACCATAATAAATCCTTTCTCAAGTTGGAATTAATTTACATCATCATAGTCATACTGTCAAGTATTATTATTTTTCATAGTGTGACTAGGATATTCTTCAAGTATTCATAGTGTAATATTTTAAAATCACTTATAAAAACAATGTTATTAAGAAACCGTAATGACTTGAACCGGGAACAGGACTCTTCGATAATCACATAAAATGGATACCGGATATGACGACCAATAGCAGGATTTTTGAATTTTCGCGCAGCAAACTACAGGTGAAGGGGTGGCGGAATCACACAACCCGCATCGCAGGCGTTATTGCCCGAATGACTGAAATATACTTTAGAAAATAGAATATCCGATCCAAGACAATGAGACGGGCAAGCCCTCCCGGATACAGAAAAGGTCCATCGTACCAGATTGATATGATTTGATTATTCTACTTTTTTCTCGTGGCTGCCAGTTTGGCCTGAAGCGCATCAATTCTTTGATGATTATCCTCTGAACCGATATAGGTCCTGAAAAGCCACTCCTGGATCCGCATGGCCCCGTCAAGATCTTCGCTCAACACTTTATTGGCAATCCCCTTGGTTTCCTTGAGACAGACGTGATCGTAAGTGGCCATTTCGCGCGCAATTTCTCCTACGGATTCCAGCAGTTTGCCTTCCGGGAACACCTTACTGACATAGCCCATCTTTTCCGCCTCATAAGCGTCGTAAATCCGGCCGGTCAAAGCCACTTCCTTGGCACGTCCCACACTGCACAGATCACCGGCTGCGGACAAAACAAAATTGACCGGTATGCGCGATGGAACAGGTCAATATAAGTTTCATTGGAGACTTTTTCGAGTTTGCGAATTTCATTCAAATCAAAACCGGCCGAAAAATATTTCTCACCGCCGGTGAAAACAACAACGTTCACATCCCTGCGGGCGGCAATGGATGTGAACAGCGCGGCTATTTCGTCAAGAACTTGAGGTGCCAGCGCGTTACCTTTATCCGGTCTGTTGATGGTTACGGTCGCCACGTTTGCGTCCACCTTGAACAGCAAATATTTCAGATCCATAAAGGTGCCTCCAGTTCTTATTTTATTTATTGTCTGAACAATTGCCTCAGACAGCTCATCTCCCGGAATCTCCAGCGAATCAATGGTTTTACCGGCAACAACAATCCAGTCTCCGGCCAAATCAAGAAGTTCAGGTTTTCTGGCACAGGCCGCCGGGCAGCCGAAAAGCAAAATGCCGAAGTCGAACGGCTTTCCGGATGGATTGTCCGTGAATTGATAACCATCAGCAAACATTGCGGATGATTTTTAATCTGTCGATCTGAGAATTGCAGCCGCCGCAGTATTTGACAACAATATCCAAATTGTTTGAGCTCCGGTTCTTTCCTGATATCAAGCCAGACTGCAGGATTTTACAAAATCGGCAATCTGTTTGTCACTCAAACCAACACCGGGTTTACCGTCCAAACGTTTGGCGATCCGGCCTTTGTCAAAAAGGATCAATGTCGGGAAAATATCAATATCATATGAATCGGCAACGCGCTCCTCATCATCGGCAACCAGAAGAAGATTACGCTGTTTTGTAATCGCCTGCTTTTCAAATACAGGGAGGGCCTTTCTGCAAAACGGACACCAGGATACATAGACCATGGCAATGACATGATCATTGTCCCTGAGAGCCTGTTCCAGATCTTGAAGGTTGTCCACCGATGCGCATGTCTCGTTTGTACCCATAGATTCCTCCTTCCTGACGGTGATCATTTAATATCACTATTTCTTCAGGGGCGATCCCGCAGCATATCTTTCCTGCAGCTTGCGCATTCCCTTGAGCCACCGTGAATAGTCGGACGATTTTCTCTGCATGTAGGTTTTGACTTCCGGGTGAGGCAGAATCAGAAATTCATCGGCACGAAAGGCTTCCATCACAGCGTCCGCCAGCTTTTCGGGTTTCATCATGCCGTCCACCGCCGCCACGCCGCCGCCCTGACGCGTCATTTCCGTATCCACCGCCTGCGGGCACAGGGCAAATACGGAAATACCCTGATCACCATAGGTGATCGCCAGATTCTCCGCCAGCCCCACCGCCGCGTGCTTGGTGACGGAATAAGGCAGAGAACCGATCTGGCTGAGGAGCCCCGCGGCAGAGGCCGTAATCATAAAGGCACCACCGCCGCGACTGATCATGCCGGGCAACACAGCGCGCGCCGCAAAAACGTGAGAAAGCACATTAATTTCCCAGATCCTCCGCCAGGTATCATTATCCACTTCATAACCGCCCAGCGCAAGGATTCCCGCGTTCGAGCAGAAAATATCAATACGGCCATACCGGTCTTCCGCAAACCTCGCCAGGCGGATCATATCCTCTTCTTTGCTTACATCGCAGGCAACTGCAACACCTTTTACCTCGTCCGCCACCGATTTAGCACCCGCCTCGTTGACGTCCGCCGCAACAATCGCCTGTGCCCCTTCTCGGGCAAACCTCAGGCACAACCCCCGGCCGATGCCGGATGCCGCGCCCGTGACA
>PHBN01000475.1 GCA_002840635.1 Deltaproteobacteria bacterium HGW-Deltaproteobacteria-1 | reverse complement strand
GTGATATTCTTCCCCTGCAGGGCCTGGATGATAAAATTGCTGACGACACGGCCGTCGTTCACGGCCATACGCGGACCATAGGTATTGAAGATGCGGACGATTTTGGTGTTGACGGAATTCTGTCTGCGGTAATCCATCATCAGGCATTCGGCGGCCCGTTTGCCTTCATCATAGCAACTGCGGATTCCGATGGGATTGACGCGTCCCCAGTAGGATTCCGTCTGCGGGTGAACGTCGGGGTCACCGTAAACTTCCGATGTGGAAGCCTGGAGGATTTTGGCCTTTGTCCTTTTGGCGATTCCCAGAACATTGATAGCGCCCATGACGTTAGTCTTGATCGTTTTAATGGGATTGAACTGGTAGTGCACCGGTGATGCCGGGCAGGCCAGATTGTAGATTTCGTCCACTTCCAGATAAATGGGGTTGATGATGTCATGGCGGATCAGCTCAAAATGGGGATGCCCCGTCAGATGGGAAATGTTTTTCTTGCTGCCGGTGAAAAAATTGTCCAGGCAGACAATGTCGTTGCCTTCTTTTAACAGCCGTTCGCAGAGATGGGAGCCCAGGAATCCCGCTCCGCCTGTAACCAGTATTCGTTTCATATCATCCTGACGTTGATCTGAGTAGTATTTTAGTCATATTTTTGCTATTAAAGCCGAAACAAGACACAGATGTCAACAACAAAAAGCATTTCAAAGAAGACTGTATGAATCAACACGACGATAAAAAAAAAGGAATACTTTACATGGTTGCCACGCCCATAGGCAATCTGGAAGATATCACCGTGAGAGCGCTTCGCGTGCTCAAGGAGGTTGACCTGATTGCCGCGGAAGACACCCGTCATTCCAGAATTCTACTGTCTACCTATGGCATCAGGACACCGCTGATCAGCCTGCACGAGCACAATGAAAGGGAACGGAGCGCGCTGATTGTCTCGAAAATTGAGAACGGCATGAGTGTCGCATATGTCTCCGATGCAGGCACACCCTGTGTTTCCGATCCGGGATATCATCTGGTTGCCGCTGTGCTGGAAAATGGCATACACGTGGTTCCCGTTCCCGGACCTTCCGCCGTCGCCGCCTAAATCAAACAGGCGCCGCCGCTTTTTAGAGTCCATCAAGGATGAAGAACAAACCCTCATATTTTACGAATCCCCGGCAAGGATCGCTGATGCCATGCAAGAGATTCATGAAGTTCTTGGAGACAGGGAGGTTGTCGTGGCGCGTGAACTGACCAAGATGTTTGAAGAAATCAGGCAAGGAAGGGTATCGGTTATCGCGTCGGGGATGTCCCGCAGCAAAGCCAGGGGCGAATTCACCATTATTGTCCGGGGCGCTTCCCGTGAGCCTGTATCCATAGCAGATGATGAAATTCAGGAAAGGCTTCTGCGCCTTAGAAAGGAACAATCTATGTCAGTGCGCGATGCTGTCGCAGACGTGGTGAGGCAAACCGGATTGCCCAGGAAAAGAGTTTACAATATGGCGTTGAAAATTTTTTCAGTTTCGGATGAAAATTGAAAAACGAATCATTGCACATATTGCTTGAAGAGTTTTTTGCACTATGGTAACTGCATGTCAAAATCAACAGAAAATTAATTATTTTCTTATACTAGCTAATGTTGAGGGGGGTTGGGAAAGATGGAGGATTCCGGAGAGGTTCATGACAGGCAAATACACGAACTGACCGAAATATACGATGAAAGAAAAGGGGCGGACCGCAGATCCACCGACAGCAAGAAACCCCAGCAGATTGTTATGGTTGATGGTAGGAGATATGAGCGAGCCAAGCCGTCGGCTGAAAGGGTCCACAATCTGACGGATATTGTTGATGGCGGTGATTTATCGAATCAGCTGAAAGACGAAATCATGAAGAAGGCGACGGAAATCGTCGAAAGAATAGCGAAAGAAATGGTTCCTGACATTGCCGAACGCATCATCAGGGAAGAAATTGAAAAAATAAAGGCGAAGAATCCGCGTTCTAGGCCGGAGCAGGATGAGGGGTAATAAAAGAAAAGCACCGCCCCGGGGTGTTGCCAGGCTGGTTCTGGTTTCATCATTGTGCCGGGGAAACAGGCGGCAAATCTGGAAACCGCTGCAGTTTATATACGGCTATAATAGGAGGATCAATGATATCCCATAGGAATCTGCTTGTCGTATTAATCATTTTTTGCTTGTGCCTGTCCGCCTGCTCCTTGAGGATCCCCGGGTTGACCAAAAATGATCCAGAGCCTGAGGAACCGGCGTCAGGAGTGAGTGTTATCGCTTTGATGCCTGTGCAAAGCAGCACGGCGGACGAAAGAACT
>PHBN01000118.1 GCA_002840635.1 Deltaproteobacteria bacterium HGW-Deltaproteobacteria-1 | reverse complement strand
AATCATTGCGGAGGCTGTCCGTGTAAGCCGAAGCCGTGTTTTTATCGGCTTTTTCAATAAGCATTCTTTTGTGGGAACACGCCAGTCTGTCCGTAAGCTATTTGGCTTTCCCGTCACTTCCGGAATACGCTTTTTCACTGTCGGTGAAATGCTGTCCATCATCAGTCAAGCAATGTCACCGGCTTCGGTCGCATGGGGATCCGTGATTTATCTTCCCAGTCCGGTTTACACTTTTTTTTCGGAGCTGGAGGAACTTTTTCCCATGAAGAAAAATCCACTGGGTGCTTTTGTCGGGATAGCTTTCGCTGTCAACTATACGTATCAAACTATACAGAGTCCCATTTTGAATTCATTTGATGTGAAGGCAAAAACGAGGGCAGCGGCTCCGGAAGCTGTTCGCATCATGCTGCAGGAAGGTGATCAATGATCCGCGAAGCGCTGCTATATGATAAACTGGATCACGACCGTGTTCAGTGTGCGCTGTGCGCTCACCGTTGCAAAATCAATCACGGTCGGCGGGGCCTCTGTGGTGTGAGGGAAAATAAAAATGGTGTTTTGTATTCTCTTGTTTTTGGAACACTGATTGCCGAGCACGTTGATCCGGTTGAAAAGAAGCCTTTTTTCCATGTGCATCCCGCAACGAGATCCTATTCCATAGCCACAGTCGGCTGCAATTTCACATGTGAATTTTGTCAAAATCATGAAATATCTCAAATGCCGCGTTCCACGCTGATGATTACGGGCGAAGACACGTCCCCTGCGGTCATTGTAGATCGGGCAAAAAAAAGTGCCTGCAAAACAATCGCTTATACCTATACGGAACCGACCGTTTATCTGGAAACCGCATTGGAAACCGCCAAGATTGCCTGTTTGGAAGGTTTGCAGAATGTTTTTGTAACAAACGGGTTCATGACTCCGGAAGCCATTGAAATTATATCCCCTTACCTTACTGCCGCCAATGTGGATTTAAAATCTTTTCGTGATGAATTTTATAAAAAACAATGCGGTGCAAAGCTTAACCCGGTTTTAGACACCTTGAAAAAGATCAAGGAACGGGGAATCTGGCTGGAAATTACCACTCTGCTTATTCCCGGATTAAATGACTCTCTGGATGAATTACGGGAAATAGCAGCCTTCATCTGCAGCCTGGGCCCAGAAACTCCCTGGCATATCAGCAGGTTCCATCCACAATTCAAGATGGTCAGGACGCCGCCGACCCCGATTTCCTCACTCCACAGGGCCTGTCATATCGGAAAGGAAGCAGGATTAATGTATGTATACAGCGGGAATGTGCCGGGCGATGAGGGTGAAAATACCTATTGCTCAAATTGTTCTAATCTGCTAATTGATCGTTATGGTTACAGAATTGTCGCCAACTATCTGTCGGGTTATTCATGTCCCAAATGCGGAAAGAAACTGGAGGGTGTTTTTTAAACTCTTTGAAGATAACAGTTCCATGGGCACCTTCAAAAAATATCTGTCCTGATTCAGCCAGATTTCAATTTTTTATGCCTCTTGTTTATCTAATGCAATTTTATCTGCTATTATGATCAAGGCACAATATGTTGTGGTATTATTTTTCTTGAATACATATGGTTGTATTTTCACTTTACAAAGGAAATATCTTTTGTTAGGCTTTTCCAAAATTTAGACAGTTTGATTAAAGACACATTATGAAGCTTAAACGGCTAGAAATATCAGGTTTTAAATCTTTCCGTGACAAAACCGTCATTGATTTTTCTCAGGGCGTAAATGCGATTGTCGGGCCCAACGGCTGCGGAAAATCAAACGTGGTTGACGCGATCCGCTGGGTAATGGGGGAGCAGCGGGTCAAAGCACTGCGCGGAAAGAAAATGGATGATGTAATCTTCAACGGAAGTGAAGATGCCGCTCCCGTAAGCATGGCGGAAGTGGTCATGACCCTGTCCAGTGGTGGGTCAAGCTTCCCCGGCGTATACGGGGAGTTGACGGAAGTCTCTATTTCACGCAGAGCCATTTTAGACGATGAAAGCGAATATTGCATCAATCGTGTGCCCTGCCGATTGCTGGATATCAAAGAGTTCTTTATGGGCACGGGCGTTGGTGCAAGAACTTATTCTCTGGTGGAGCAGGGTTCCGTGGCCACCATGGTGGAGGCCAAACCGGAAGACCGCCGCCTGTTTATTGAAGATGCAGCCGGCGTATCCAAATACAAAAGCCGTAAAGATGCCGCCGTTCGCAAGATGGAAGCAACCAGGCAGAATATTCTCCGCCTCAACGACATCCACAAGGAAGTCAAATCCCAGCTCAATGCCATTGCCAGGCAGGCCAAAAAAGCCGAGCAATACAAGGAAATAAAGCTGCGGATCAAGGATACGGAACTGATTCTTGCCAAGCAGGATTTTGCAAAACTGGCAGATAAAAGCGACGCATTGCAGGAATCCCGGGCTCATTTTACCGGGCAGTCTGAAAGCATCAGGGCTCAGCTGGAGGCAAAGGAGTCTGCGCTGGAAGAAATGAAGGCGAAGCTGATGGAGAATGATGAACAAATCAGCCGCCGTCAAACCGAACTTTATGAAATCAAAAATTCAATTACCATCAAGGAAAAAAATATTGAGTTTTCGCGTCGCCGGATTACCGAAGCCACGGAGCGAAAACAAAAGAATCAATCTGAAATAGATTTAATGGAGCATAAAAAGTCATCTCTCGCGTTTGAAATGGATAATCTGCAGAAAAAGGCGGAGGAAGCCATGAACCGGATGACCCAACTTCAGAACGAACTGGACACCGGCCAGAAAGAAGTTGAGGGGCTTCTGGAAAACGACAGGGAAATCAATTCCCGGCTGGAAGAACATAAAATCCGATATATTGATGTGATGCAGGATCTGGCCAAGTTCAACAACATCATTACAACCCTTAACAAAAACCTGGAGGATTTCAAGAAGCGCGAAGAGAGGGAAAATCGCGAAATTGAACAGGATAAAAACAGGTTTGATGAACTTACGGTTAAACTGCAATCACTTAGTACCGTTCTGGCGGCCGAAGAGGAGGAAATCAGGAAGCTGACCGGGCAGAAAGAAGTGATTGCAGACGAGCTGCAAAAGGCCAGATCGGATCTGCAGGTCCTCGAAGAGCGAATCATGCAAACGAAGGAAGAGGCAGGCGGGAAGTCATCGCGCCTTCAATCGCTGGGAGAATTTCAGGCCGCTTTTAAATGGTCCAGTGATGGAGTCAAGAAGGTGATCGAAACGCAGGGTGATCAGGACAGGTTTTACGGAGTGGTGGCCGATCACATCAACGTGCCCCGCGAATATGAATCCGCTGTGGAAGCGGTGCTGGGCGACAAGCTGCAGTATGTCGTGGTGAAGAGCCAGGAAGAAGGCCTTCGCGCCATTGATTATCTGAAAAATTATCAACTGGGCCGGGGCAGTTTTGTGCCGGTGGAATTGCGCGGCAATCATGCTGAAACATACAGCGCCGAACATCTTGAGGAAGCGGAGCCTCTTCGAAACAAAGTAGTTGTTCAGGAAGAATTTCAACAGATTGCCGATTGCCTCCTCGGGGATGTCTTATTAACACCATCGATCACCACGGGGATTAATCTATGGAAGAAAAACGGCTTCCGGGGAACATTGGTAACACCGGAAGGCGATACCATCAGTCCAAACGGAGTATTGACCGGCGGCAGCGGAGCGGCAGTAGAAAAAAGTCTGCTGGCGACCAAAAGAGAAATCGCGGAGCTGGAAACAGACGTCAGAAGGCTTTCTAAAGAACTGGATGATCAGATTCAGGAAAAGAAAAAACTGGTTTCATCGATCGCCAGTTGGGATGAAGAACTCACGGAGCTGAAAAACAGGACGCACCGGCTGGACATAGACATCAACGGCCGGAAAAAAGATTTGGAACGCTTTGAAGATGAATCGGAAAGATTGAAACAGAGAATTGCCGTCCTTGAATACAACCGTCAGAATATAAAAACGGAAGAGGCTCAGGCCGCACAGAAACTGCTGGAGATCAAAGAGAATGTCCTGCTGAAAGAAACGGCCGAAAAAGAGCTCAACGAAATTATCTCCGTATTCAACAACCGCAGGCAACAGTCGCGGTCGGCCATTGATGCACAGGAGAGATCCCTGACGGAGAAAAAAGTTTTGCTGGCGTCTCTGGTGGAGAAGAAGGAAGCGGACCTGAGAACCGTTGTGCGGCTGCAGCATGATATCGGCCTTAACGATAGTGAAGTTTCAAGAAAAAAAGAAGAGATCACCGCCTGCGAAACTCAGATGACGGATTTGGCCTCGGCCGTTGAAGCGGAACAGGAAATGCTGCAGTCCCTTTACGGCAAACTGGCATCCTGTGAAGCGGTATTGACCGAAATGAAAGAAAAGCGGGCCGCTGAAGATGAACGGGTTAAGGCGCAGGAAAACGAAATCCGCGACATCAAGAGGAATCTCGATGATCTGCAGCGGCGAAGTGAATCTGCTGGCGCTCAACGAATATGCCGAACTCGATCAGCGAAATCAGTTTTTGACGACGCAGCTTGCCGATCTTAACGAATCGCTGTCCTCCCTGCAGAGGACGATCACCCGGATCAATAAAATATCCCGTGAACGGTTTGCCGAAACCTTCGCTGCCGTCAATGAATGCTTCAAAGATGTATTTGCGAAGATTTTCCCAGGCGGCCGGGGCAGGCTGCTGCTCACCGATGAGAATGATCTTCTGGAAACCGGCGTGGATATTGATATTCAGATTCCGGGCAAAAAAGCGCAAAGCGTCAGCCTGTTGTCCGGCGGAGAAAAATCGCTCGCGGCGATCGCCCTGATTTTTTCGATTCTCATGTACCGTCCTACACCCTTCCTGATTCTGGACGAAGTGGATGCGGCGCTCGACGATGCCAATACCAACCTTTTCAACCGGCTGATCAAGGGTGTTGCCGGACAGTCCCAGGTCATCATGATCACGCACAACAAGAGCACGATGGAAGTTGCCGATACGCTTTTTGGTGTGACCATGCAGAAGCAGGGAATATCATCTCTGGTCTCCGTGAACCTGAACTAATTCCATTTCCAATTCAGGCGCTACCTTTGTTGGTTTCATCGCGTGCCCCCTCATAAGGGGGTCGGCTTCCTCAACGTATGTCAAATACGCCTCGTCGCCTCCTCCTAGCCGCCGTGGTATCAACTTGAATTGTTGATGGAACTAATCCATTCCTTTACTTTAGCAAAGAAAGTCGTTATGAATATAAATAAGAAGGCGTGAACCATTTTCACTCGAGTGGTTTTTTCGTGGATGTAATTGGAATTATTCAGAATATTTTTTAATAAAGAAAGGATCTGCAGTCAATTGGGTTTATTCGATAAGTTAAAAGCGGGGCTCACCAAAACACGCGACTCCCTGACAAAAAATCTTGACAATCTTGTTTTTGGTAAGAGGGTTCTGGATCAGGCCCTGTTTGAGGAACTGGAAGAGTTGATGATTTCGGCGGACATGGGTCCGCAGTTTACCTATGATTTGATTGATGATGTCAAGCAGCGGGTGAAACGCAAAGAGCTGCAGGATGCATCACAGA
>PHBN01000117.1 GCA_002840635.1 Deltaproteobacteria bacterium HGW-Deltaproteobacteria-1 | reverse complement strand
ATCCGCTGAAACCGTCTACGCTTGATGAACTCATTTCTCAAGCCGATCAGGGGATGTACAAGATGAAAAAAGTGAAATATCGCCGCCTGTAAATAAGACTGATGCTCACTTGAAGATGTTGCCGGATGGACGCCGCGTTGTTTTACATATATGCCTAATATGGAACATCAGGCGGCGGCGGCGGCGGCGGAGCTTCAAGACATTTTTTAATCATGTCGGACAAAGATGTCTTTTTTATCAGATCATCTTATCAGTGCTGTTTCATCAGCATATCCATGGATCAATACAAATAATAACTTGACATGACGTTGATTCGGCAATATATTCCAAAAAAAGAATATAGGTTTTTATTTATGGATGATTTTGTAAACGTCATGAAAGCCCTGTCCGATCCGAACAGAGTCAGAATTATCAAGATATTACAGAATAAAGCTTTATGCGTCTGCGAACTCCAGGAGCTTTTATCCATTCCACAACCGGCGGTATCCAAGCATATGAAGGTGCTGGAAAAAGCCGGTCTGGTCATCGGGACAAAGGATGGCCTGTGGGTCTATTATTCGGTGGATTACGGAAGTAATAATCCGTATGCGGCGGCCCTTTTGGGAAATCTTCGCCACTGGATCTCCGGTGACGCGCAGGTGAATCAAATGAAAAAAAGATTGCCGGATATTCGCCGTCATACCAGTTGCAAAAGATCATAATGTATTCCGACAGAAGAATATTTAAGGGACAAGAATAATGGAAAACAAAGTCACTCAAATTCGTGTTGAAGGTCGGCAGACAGGCGTGATCGGCCTGGAGTATAACATCCAAAATATTGTCGAATGGGCCAAAGGAAAAGATGATGAAGCCATTTCCACTGAACTTTTGAAACGGATTGAACAACGTAACTATGTTCCGTCCACAATAAGGGAAGCCTATCGTAAGGCGTTGCTTCGCGAATATAAAAAATATCTCGGGCAAGATGTCGAAGAAGAGGCTCTCACCGGCTTGCAGGTGGTGATTCTGGGGCCGGGTTGTGCCCAGTGCTCCTCCCTGGAGTCGCTTCTGCGGGATGTCATGGCCGAAATGAATTTGGCCGGAGATTTAAGGCATGTCAACGATGTAAAGGAAATCGGCCGGTATGGCGTTATGGGAGTGCCCGCTCTGATCATCAACGGAAAGGTCGTTGCCGTGGGCAGCGTTCCGGAGAAGAAAAAAATCCAGCAGTGGCTTTCGGATGCTTCTGTGAAAATGGCTTAAACATTTTTTACAAATCAGTACAGACAATCTGTATTTAATATTACATTATATGGGAAGGAATCATTTATGACAAAAAAAGCCCCGAAAACTTCAGAGACGAATCTGCCCTCCTCAGAGCCAAAGAGACTTAATGTGTTTGAACGCTACCTAACCGTCTGGGTTCTCGTTTGCATGGTTGTCGGTGTGGCGTTGGGCAAGCTTCTGCCGGACGTTATCGCCACATTGAGTGCGATGGAATTTGGTAAAGGATCTCAGGTAAATGTACCTATAGCAATATTTATCTGGCTGATGATTTTTCCCATGATGCTGAAAATCGATTTTGGGTCGCTGGGCAGTATAGCACGAAAACCCAAAGGGCTAATGATTACCTTATTTGTTAACTGGTTGGTGAAGCCATTCAGCATGGCCTTTCTGGCATGGATATTTTTTCACTATGTATTCGCTGCCTGGGTCGATCCGGAAACGGCCAAGAGTTATACTGCCGGCCTGATTATCCTGGCGGCTGCGCCCTGCACGGCTATGGTGTTTGTCTGGTCGTATCTGACTGACGGTGATCCTGCGTACACGCTTGTGCAGGTGGCAGTAAATGATCTGATTATGCTTGTGGCCTTCGCACCGATTGTCATGTTTCTCCTCGGGGTGGCGGATGTTATAGTACCTTCCAAAGTGTTAATCACATCGGTGGTTGTGTTTATCGTGATTCCGCTGACAGCCGGTTTCATCACAAGAACTTTTTTGCTGAAGAAATATGGAAAAACATGGTTTGAAGAGAAATTTCTGCCTGTTTTTCATCCGGTAACGGTTGTTGCTCTTCTTCTCACGCTCGTGCTGATCTTTGCGTTTCAGGCGGAAAACCTGACTACCAAATGGATTGCTGTCATCCTGATTGCTATCCCCATTATTATTCAGGTTTATTTTAATTCCAGTCTGACTTATATGCTCATGCGTTTCTTCAAAGTTCAGCACAATGTGGCATCACCCGGTGCTCTGATCGGCGCCAGCAATTTCTTTGAGCTGGCGGTGGCCGTGGCGATCACGCTTTTCGGGCCGAGTTCCGGTGCTGCGCTGGCCTGCGTTGTCGGTGTTTTAGTGGAGGTGCCTGTGATGTTATCGGTTTGTAATATCTGCAATCGCTCACGGACATGGTACGGCCGGGCATTACCTGGCGGGCAGAATGGTCAGTGTGAGGTGTAGCTTTTCAGTATGTCAAAGATACTTTTTATTAGGATTGTAAGATGTTAACAAATAAAATTATCTGTTTAATTTAAAGGAGTGATCGAGATGAAAATTGAGATTCTAGGTGTCGGCTGCGCGAAGTGTCATAAACTGGAAGAACTGGTCCGCGAAGTTGCTAAAAAAGAAGGTGTAAACGCCGAGATATCCAAGGTTGAAGATTTTAAGAAGATCATGAACTATGGCGTCATGACAACGCCTGCGCTGGTAGTCAATGGTGAAGTGAAAGCAGCGGGCAAAATACCTTCGGAAGACCAGATTAAAGGCTGGATTAAAGACTAATTAGAACAAAACTTCATAAACACTAAAGTTATGCTTATCTTTGAATGAGGAAGATAAGAGTCAAGAGCAACCCGTATGGCTTCATTGGTGTCATCGATGGCGGGAGAATTACACGAATTCTTCTGTACGGATGGAAAAAAGAAGGCTATTTGCCGGGCGGAATCATGGTGTGTGATGCTAGAAAAAGAAAACTTGTGAAGTTATGGGAGCGGATTATGTCAGGGGTTGCGGCAATCATTAGAAAATATCGACACATTCTCACTATTGTGCTGGCTCTGATCGGCATGGGGATCATGGCTTATTATGACTACTGTGATACGACATGCAGCTATCTGAAAGGCGATGTATTGGGCATCGATCTCAAATGGGTGGGTATGGCGTTTATGACAGCTGTGATTGTTTTTGCAGCGTTTAAGCAGACTGCTTTTGTCCGAATGCTTCTGGCCGCAGGGCTCGGCGTAGAGGTTCATCTTTATGCCTTTCAGGTGCAAAACGATGTGTATTGTCCGTTTTGTCTGGCGTTTTCGGTGATGTTGATTTTGTCGTTTATTCTGAATTATGAAGTTCCGTCCGCCTGGCGCGAAAACCGCAGCCGGATGTGGCTCTATTTCCTTGGGGAGGTGAATATTCCGATGTTGAAGATTAAAAGGCTTCCATTGTTGCTGGTGAGTGTGCTGGGGTACCTGACTATTCTGTTAACGTTTTCCGGTTCCGTTACGCCGGCTTACGGGCAGGATAGCATTAGGGGAATTCCGACTTTGGGCAACGGATCTTATGAAGTGATCATTTTTTCCGATTACTTTTGTCCGCCCTGCAAGCGCATTGATACAAAAGCAGAACCACTAATGAAAGAGCTTCTGAAGACTGGAAAAGTTAAAATTACCTTTGTTGATGTTCCGTTTCACAGGGAAACGCCAATCTATGCACGTCATTACCTTTACGCTGTCAATGCCAGTTCGGACAATGAAAACGTATTCCGAATCCGTAAGGTCCTTTTTAAGGCCGCCCAGGAAAAAAATATCAAAACACAGCAGGCGCTGGCTGCATATTTGAAGGAGGAAAAAATAAATTTGAAACCATACGATGAAAAACCGGTCTTCGCTCTTTTGAGCCAGATGATCAGGCAAAATAGCATTGATCAGACACCCATCTGCATCATAAAATATTCCATCGCCGGTGCAAATAAATATATTGGGGATGAAGAAGTATGGAATGGACTGATTCAGTTGGAAAAAATACTGAAGGTTGAGAAAAAATAACCGCAATAGCGGTCCTGGAATTCTAGAGGCAACAGTCATGAAAGAATGGCATAAATTTTTATTAATCGTCGCAATATTTCTGGGAGCTTATTTGATTCCCTGGGAATCCACACTCATCCGTCAATCCGGTCTGGAAGCCTTTATGATGCTTCAGGAGTATGCGCGGCAGCATGTGCTGACCTGCCTGGTCCCCGCTTTTTTCATCGCCGGGGCGATTACCGTATTTGTTTCTCAGGCGGCGGTGCTTAAATATTTCGGGGCGACGGCTAATAAGATTTTGTCCTATTCAGTCGCTTCCGTGTCGGGTACAGTACTGGCTGTTTGTTCCTGCACCGTGCTGCCTCTGTTTGCAGGAATTTATTCACGCGGCGCAGGTATCGGACCGGCCACAGCTTTTCTGTATTCCGGACCGGCCATCAATGTTCTGGCCATAATCCTTACCGCCAAAGTACTTGGCTGGCAGATGGGATTGGCGCGAGCTATCGGCGCGGTTGTTTTTGCCATTGTTACAGGTCTTTTAATGGCATTTATCTTCCGCAAAGATGACGCCAATCGGGAAACAGGCGAAATATTCTTGCCGGAGGAAGAGGGCAAGGGAAGGGCGCTCTGGCAGGATGCTATTTACATGCTGACGATGGTGCTGATCCTGGTTTTTGCCTCTTTTGCCAGGCCGACCGAAGATGACGGCGCGCTCTGGCGCTTCATCTTCAGCGCGAAATCGGTAATTCTCTGGGGGCTAATTTTTTTGCTTCTATCGTCGGCGCGCTGATGTATTTCGCCACACTCACCGAAGTGCCTATTCTGCAGGGTTTGATCGGCTCCGGGATGGGTCAGGGACCTGCGCTGGCGCTGCTTCTGGCCGGTCCAGCCCTGTCTCTGCCCAGTATGATTGCCATCGCAAGTATCATGGGCATTAAGAAAACCGCCGTTTACTGCTTCATCGTTGTTGTTCTATCGACTATCGCCGGTATGGTATATGGTTTTATCATGGCCTGATGGGCACCAGTCTTTATTTTAAGGACGGATGTAACCGACAAACCGGTATTAGTTTAAAGAGTTTGATATGGGTATGTCCTATCCAGTGGAATATGCCATATGGATATGTTTTATTCAGGTTAATAGAAGAAACTGCTTCTTTTTTGAACGCATATTTATCACTAACTTTGTTAAATTCTAATGTTATGTTTTTATAGTTTTTCTTGGTGTGCAGCTTGCTTAATACTGTGCAAGTTATTATCATAGTGAATATATCACTAATTAGAATGCCGCGGATTAATAACTATTCATCTTCATCCTGCCTCCGAAAGAAAGGGAAATACTTTGGCATTGATTAAAGCTCAGAACATTACCAAGGACTACCAGACGGAAGACGTGGTGGTTCACGCTC
>PHBN01000474.1 GCA_002840635.1 Deltaproteobacteria bacterium HGW-Deltaproteobacteria-1 | reverse complement strand
GCGAGGCAAGAATCACGTGCTGTGCAGCAATAAACTGCCTGGTGATATCCCTTGCATCGTCGTTGATACTGCAGATACCAGGAGTCTTGATCCAGCAATTGAAACACCCGATGCAGGGGCCAATTTTAAGATCCCGGAGAGTGATGGCCGTAACATCGTGTCCGGCTGACTTTATCTTTTCGACCAGATGGTCTATGTATGGATCGATATTACCTGTATCACCAAGAGGGTTTCCGTTCAGGATTAAAATTTTCATAATGGCTCCGTGTTGATTTCATAATAGACTGATGAATGATTTCCCTTACCGGCTTTTGCCGGAAACATAATTCTCCTGCAGGCTGATTTCTTCGGGAATTGAATCAATGAATTGAATACCAGCCTCATAGGATTCATCCTCATAGACGGCCTTGATCCAAATTACCTTTCCGATGGCAGTTATCTTGTGATAAAGATCTTTTAAATTGAAATCTATCTTGATGAGGGTATTTACGGGCAAATAATAATTGAACTGAATTCTGGTACCCAGCACAGAAATATCCTTACTCTTGCTACATAAAACTTTTTCTTTGGGGTTTGCTCCCTCATCGGAGATGATCGTTATGGTGACTTCGCTTTCCCCCACCAGCCTGTTGACCCTTCTTCTTTCATCCATGACACCTCACTCCTCTTTTCTTAATCCGGATCCCATGAACTGTAATAGTGTTTTTAGCACATATTGATGGATTCTTCAGCAATTTTGAACAATGTCTGATGCTAATGGCGTCGATCTTACGGCTGGTCCTTTATAACGTTATGGCAGGCACAACCATTTCCGGTTACACCGTCCCGGTAGCGCCACCAACCGCGGGATATAATTCCTTACATAATCGATCAGTGCCTTTCAGAAGGGTGGGGACACCTTTAGAAGTCCGCAGATGAACTTGCTCTGTCCTCCGCTGGCACGGGTGGACAGATAAATATGTATTGTGATCTTATCCGGATTTTTGGCTTGTAAACATATTTTTTCATATATCGTTCAATCCGATTGAACATTTGATTAAAGAAAAGACAGGGAAAAGCTTATTTAAATAATCTTGCAGACAACCATAATCGGTAAATCATATTACATATCGTAATGTTACAAACATTATTTACCTGATGTGCAATTCTGGCACGCAAATTTCATTAGTATAAAGGCAAAAGAAACAAACAAAAACCCTCAAGGAGGTAACAGATCATGAAAAAGACATTAGGAACCATCGC
>PHBN01000473.1 GCA_002840635.1 Deltaproteobacteria bacterium HGW-Deltaproteobacteria-1 | reverse complement strand
CGAAAGCCAGTTTTTCGGACATGTTAAAGGCGCATTCACCGGTGCGGATGGTTCTCATCATGGTTTCTTTAAACAGGCGGATGGCGGCACTTTATTTCTTGATGAGATTGGTGAACTGCCGATCGGTCTTCAATCCAAACTCCTACGCGTATTGGAAGATAAAACGTTCACGCCGCTCGGTGCCGGTCACCCCGTGCGTGTGGATGTCCGGCTGATCTCGGCGACCAATAAAGAACTGGACCGCGCCTGCCAGGAAGGCCATTTCCGAATAGACCTGCTTTACCGTTTGAAATCCGCATATATCTGCCTGCCGGCGCTCAGAGAAAGAAGAAACGATATCCCGCTGCTTGCGGCGCATTTTTTACATAATGCCTGTATGCGCCACAATAAAAACATTTCAGGGTTCAGCCCGGAAGCCATGAATGTGCTTGCCCGCAGAGATTATACCGGGAATATCCGAGAACTATCGCAGATCGTGGAAAACGCCGTTTTACTTGCCGGGGGCCCGGTCATTCTGCCCGTGCACCTGGGAGACAATCCGGCGATGGAATCTCAACCGTCGCTGTCGGGTCGCAGCCTTTGTACACTCAAGGAAAATGATGCGGCTCATGTGATGTTTGTTTTACATTCCACCGGAGGCAACCGCCGTGAAGCCGCCCGCATTCTGGGAATCACGCTCAGGCAGCTCCAGCGAAAGCTGGCGGACAAAAAGTGACTCCTGATAAGCCGGAACTTTTCGTGGCTTTAGAAATTCGGCCGGCCAATGCCCGGCAAGGATCAACCGCCTTGCAGTAACCTACAGAGAATTAACACTCGTCCCGTATGAGCGGGATTGAACCGCAGCAAACACAAAATCAACCATGACATTTCCGCCGTACCCCATGACATAAACGTCATTGTCTTTTATGCCTTATGCAGTCCGTATCTGGCGTGTTACAAGCAATCCGGGCAGTCTTTCAAAACGACATCCGGGTCATTCCTGAGGTCTGCAGTTTTTTCCCAATATTTTTAAATTAATAAAGTGAATCAGTGTCTTATGGTTTTTCAGAATGTCTGGCACACCTGTTGCTCTACTACATAAGTGAGTCAGGCAATTCCAGCATGAGTGCCGTACAACAGGCACCGAAGTGCCGGATGTGAATGACCATGATCTTTGACTGTTTCATTGATATCGCAACGGAAAAATATTTTCTTTAATGGGGAATGTTCCCCCGAAAAAATAAAACGAGGTGAACGAACCGTGGC
>PHBN01000116.1:9794-14604 GCA_002840635.1 Deltaproteobacteria bacterium HGW-Deltaproteobacteria-1 | reverse complement strand
CAGGCACCATCCAGAACGACATCCTCAAGGAATTTCTGACCCGCAACACCTATATATATCCCCCGCGTCCCTCGATGCGGATTGTCTCCGACATCATTGCCTACTGTTCGAAAAACATGCCGAAATACAACACCGTTTCCATCAGCGGTTATCATATTATGGAAGCGGGTGCGGACTCCGTTTTGCAGACCGCCTTCACGCTGGCCGACGGCAAGGAATACATTCGTGCGGCCATTGACGGCGGTTTGAAGATCGACGAGTTTGCGCCGAGGCTTTCTTTCTTTTTCGGCGTGGGTATGAATTTTTTCATGGAGATCGCCATGCTGCGGGCGGCACGTTACCTGTGGCATGAAATCGTCGGCGAATTCAACCCGACCAATCCCCGTTCATCGGTGCTACGCACCCATGTACAAACTTCCGGTTGGAGCCTGACCCAGCAGGATCCCTACAACAATATCATCCGCACCACGCTGGAGGGGCTTGCGGCGGCTCTCGGCGGCACCCAGTCGCTCCACACCAACTCGTTTGACGAGGCGGTCAGCCTCCCCACACCGCTTTCTTCCCGGATTGCCCGCAACACGCAGATCATTATTCAGGAGGAATCGCAAATCTGCCATGTAGTCGATCCCCTAGGCGGTTCGTACTATATTGAATCTCTTACGGCATCCATTATCCGGGAGGCCCGGAAGATCATGGATGAAATCGAAGAACTGGGCGGCATGGCCAAAGCCATCGAAACCGGTATGCCGAAGATGAGGATTGAAGAATCCGCCGCCCGCAGACAGGCGCGGATCGACCAGGGCAGGGACACCATTGTCGGTGTCAACAAATACTGTATTCAGGAAGAAACACCGATCGAGGTGCTGGATATTCCGGGCTCCGTCCGCGACGAACAGATCAGCCGCATCAAACAGATCAAATCCACGCGCAATAACGCGGCCGTGCAGAAAGCCCTGGAGAAGATTACCGCGGTGGCCGAAAAGGGCGGCAACCTCCTGGAGGCGTCGATCGAAGCCGTGCGGCTCCGGGCAACTGTGGGAGAAGTGTCCGACGCCGTAGAAAAAGTGTTTGGCCGTTATGTGGCAACGACAAGGGTCATCTCCGGTGCCTACTCTTCGGAATACGGAGAAAGTGAAGTCCTTGAGGCCTTGCGCGAGCGGACGAACAGATTCCTGGAAAAAACAGGACGCCGCCCCCGCCAGCTGGTGACCAAAATGGGACAGGATGGTCATGACAGGGGAATCAAGGTGGTTGCCACGGCTTATGCCGATATCGGGTTCGATGTGGATATCAGCCCGATGTTTCAAACCCCGGAAGAAGCGGCAAGAATGGCCATTGAAAATGACGTGCATGTGGTGGGCGTATCGAGCCTGGCCGCAGGCCACAAGACCCTTGTACCGGAACTGATCGAAAACCTGAAGAAAATGGGAGGTGAAGACATTATCGTGGTTGTCGGCGGCGTCATTCCTCCTGCGGATTATGACTTCCTTTACTCCAGAGGCGTCAAGGGAATCTTCGGTCCCGGCACGGCCGTCACCGACTCGGCGGACAAGGTTCTTCATCTGCTGGAAGAACAATACCTCTGAAAAAAAGGAAAGGCATGTTTACAAAGGGTAGACAGCCTCTCTCTTTGCAGAGACTGTCCACCTGTCAATATCAGTTAGACTTGCTTACAGGAGTGAACTTTTCTGATATGTCGATAATCATCTCATGCGCAGGCAATTCCTGAAACGAAAGAGCCTGTTTCGGCTGCTTGTCCAATTCGATCATTCTCACTGCTCTGCTGGTTTGGGTATGAAAATAGTACCGCTTCCGCTTCAGATCCGACAGTGACGTCCACGCTGTGGAGTCCTGGATCTGACCCTTTCCGGTTGGAGAATTTGCAATAATTGAACCTTCAGGAATATCGAACTGGTTTAGAATCCGAAAAGCCCTTTCAATGGCTTCATCCGGTCCTGTCTTTGCGGTAGGGATGGCCGTACTCAGAAAGAACATGGCCCTGACAAATCGCGAAGGGGCTGTGAAATCGCCCGGCAGGCCGACGGCACCTGTGCCGTTGCCCATCTTGTCATAGGATTTCCCGTTGAAAACGGCATTTTCCCTGCTCAGTGACTGCAACCCGATATAATTTTTCATATTGGTGATATGCCAATCATAGGTTGGATTGTTGGTGATCACGCCGACGCTGTCGAAGATCTTCGCCTTCCCTCCCTTGAACTCGATAACGATGGAAGCGCCACTTTCGTCCGTCACAAGATAGTGCAATTGCGGACAGGTCTCTTTGTTGCACAGAAGTTTGCCTTTGTATTTCAGAGTGAACTGGGCAACATCGACGGTTCTTTTCTCCAGGGCCTCCCGGACTTCCCTCACAGTGGCAAAATTGCTCAGAACCCAGGACACGAAATCCGTATTGGCAATCGTCCTGCCACCCTCCGGTTTGTTATGATATTCCTCATATCCCATGTGATAGAAACCGCCGCAGGACAATCCTTTTTCATTGATTCCGTCAGCAACCTCGTCAAGAACAGGCAATCCGGGACGTGCCGGGCTCATGCCCACATGTTGATATTTTGCCGTCCATTGAAGTCCGGTTATGCCGTCCCCGCAGGTGTTCATTTTGCAAGCTTTGTACGGATAGCCTTTGGGGACAGAAATAAGACGCCATCCTGTAACATCCGCACCGAACTCCATTGTGCGCGCCTGAACGGCATAGCGGCTGCTACCGGCATCTCGAACCGAGAACGCCAAACCGGTACAGGCGTCGGCAAATGAATACGCGAGGGAAACCGATATAAACGCTGCAAGCAAGAGCATTTTAATTTTAAGAAGCACCATAATTTCCCCCTTTGTTGCCTAGATTACATTGTTTTTTCAAGAGGTAACTATTTTTCAACTCGTTTATTGAATTTGCTGCATTCATCTTCGCTCACAGCTGGCAGTCTAATCGTCTGATAGCCTTACTTACATTTTCATTCCGCCGTCACAGAAAATAACCTGTCCCGTGATGAACGAACTTTCATCAGAAGCCAGGAACAGAGCCAGATTGGCGATGTCCTGCGGAGAGCCCTTGCGATTCATCGGTACGATAAAAGGCAGCATCATGTCCATCTGCTTGAGCGTTTCCGGTGGCATGTTCTTCATCATGTCCGTCCAGATCATCCCCGGAGCAATCGCGTTGACATTCACACCCTTGGCGCCCAGCTCCTTGGCTGCCGTTTTGGTCATCCCGATGACGCCAGCCTTGGAGGCGGAGTAGTTGAGCTGCCCGACATTGCCCAGCGCACTGGTCGAAGAAATATTGATGATTTTACCGTAACCTTTCTCACGCATGATACGCGCCGCGCACTGGATACCGTAGTATACGCCGGTCAGGTTGACAGCGATGACGGGATCCCACTGTTCATCGGTCATCTTGTGCAGAATGCTGTCACGGGTAATCCCTGCGTTATTGACAATAATATCGAGTGTGCCGAATTCTTTTACTGCCATATCCACCATCTGTTGAACCACCGGGCGTTCAGCCACGGAACCCAAAACGGCAACAGCCTGCCCGCCTGCCGCCTTGATCCTGTTCACAATGGCATTCGCATCTGCCTCGTTCACATCGTTGACAACAAGTTTCGCGCCCTCTTCGGCAAATCTCAAGACAATGCCTTCACCAATGCCGCGTCCTGATCCGGTTACAATTGCCACTTTGTCTTTCAGTCTCATAAGAAATCTCCCCTTTTATTTTTTGGGGCAAGCCCCTAAATACTTTCCCGTCATTCTGCTTGCCATCTGCATTTCCGGCTGTCCTTTCATGATAAACCTGGTTTGTGTAGAGCCGGCCATCGTGTTACCCGTATACGTGCTCTGGCCTGTTGCGGTCATGACTCCCTGATTGCCTTTGCACTCCACGACGTAATTGATCGTATTGCCGCTTACCTTCTGGCTGGCTGTTTTACATTCAAAATTTTTATCCTGGTTTTTAGGAACGGGATCGCTTTTGGTAATGCATTGACGCATCGTGTTGGGTGGCATCTGCTGCTTCATCCCTTTGATTTCCACCTGGGTGGTAATTTCCCACAAACCGTCCCTGAGCTGCGCATAAGCCTCCGAAGAAAATGCCACGAAAGACAACAACACCAGAATCATAAACATCCTTTTCCACATATATCTTCTCCTTCATCTGATTTGAAACAAACCCGTAAACAATATGTAAAGACTGCTCCGCTGATGTCGATTCGTCATGATTAACAAACATTAACCGGCGGGCCGTTTGCGGATCATCTCTCTGCAAAGTGCCAGATAATCCTCGGCGCCATGGCTTCTGGGAGCGTATTCAAAAATGGATTGGCCAAAACTGGGAGCTTCGGCCACGGCAATATTCTCGCGGATTACGGCGTTGAACACACGCTCGCCGAAGCGCTCGCGAACCTTGTCCATGATCGCGTTGTTCAGCCTTTTCCGGGCATCATAGCGCGTGGGAATAACGCGATATGATGGACCGTCTTTGTTGAATTTTTTCTTGACTTCCTCAATCAGCGCCAGAAGCCTGCTCATGCCTTTGAGTGCAAGGAATTCCATCTGCAGCGGAATATAGACTTCGCGGCAGGCGACCAGGGCGTTGACCGTGAGCAGTCCGGCCGCCGGAGGACAATCGATGATCACGTATTGAACATCGGAAACCTCCGCCAGGCGATTCTTCAGGATTTTTTCTTTCCCGGGAAGACCGGTCATTTCCGTTTCCAGGCGCGACAAATCAAGATTCGCGGGCAACACCTTCATACCCTTGATCTCCATGACCGCTTCAGCAATACTCTCTGTTTTC
>PHBN01000116.1:0-9749 GCA_002840635.1 Deltaproteobacteria bacterium HGW-Deltaproteobacteria-1 | reverse complement strand
CTTGATAATCCGGGCAATTTCCGCGGGTTTTTCCATGGGAATCAAGTGTCCGGCATCGGCAACCGATCCGTATTTGCCCTGCGGCAGCATCGAAACGGCCCTCCTGATATCCACCAGACCGATATTGGTGCTTTTTTCTCCCTCTATCGCCAGCACGGGACAGGGAATCTTTTTCAGAAGCGGCCAGGGATTGCAGCACCAGCCGCCCATGAACATGGCGGCTTCACTTTCCGGCGTGCACGTCAGCCGCATGTCGCCTTCCGTCATTTTTTCCATGCCGAACTGCTTATACAACTGCAGGATCTCCGGGTCCCAGGCCGAAAAAAATGAACGCGATTTTAAATAAGACATCGCCTCGTCTTCACTATTCCAGTGGTTGACCCTTTTAATCGACTTGGAGGCCAGCGGATGATCGTTCAAGTTGGGTGTCATCTCGTAAAACTGCTCCGGCAGGAAAATCGGTTCGATAAGAATCATTGCTCGCGGTGTAAGACCATACCTGCCGACGGCAATTGCCGAAATCGTCGCACCCATCGAATGACCGACCATCAAGGGGTTCTCAATTTTCTGCGCACGACAGAAGGTGGCCAGATCCTCGGCAACCACATTCCATCCCAGGCCTCCTTCATGCGGATTGCAAGAACGGTAGTTGCAGATGTAAGGCGCCCAGACCGAATATTCAGGGACAAATTTTTCAATAATGGGATGCCACAACCAGGGAAGAAATCCGGTGGCATGAGTAAAAATCAACTGGCGGGGGCCTCCGGCGTAAAAGAAGACAAAGACAGCGGCCGCGACAACCGTGGTATAATGATCATCCATGCATATTTTTGACTGGGTCATATTCAAGGTCCGGACAATCTTTCCACTGATTTTAAAAATCTTCTTTTTCTCATCCCAGCTCTCGTCCACGTTGAAATCAATTCCCAGGGTCGAGGCGAGCATTGCCGCAGCCAGATCCTCGGCATGGTCGCCGGTTTGTTTCTCCGTCAGGCCGTAAGCATGATGCTCACTGATGTATCCATAGGATGATTTATCGGCGGGGATTGCGCAACCGACGGAAGCGGCAAGAAGTCTTTTCGGTTCATTGCTGCAGCAGCGACTCATGACACAGTAAGTAATGGCGCCGGGTATCAGATATTTAAGCCCCTGCGACTTGGGAATCATTTTACAGCCAGGCGGAAAGATGCTGGACACCTGAACTAAATTGCATTTTTCAATGCCGGCATTGCGCAAGGCGCGTTCGAAAGAATGCAGTTCATCCCTGTGCGAGCCGACGCCTTTGGTAAAAAAAATCTTTTTAGGAACAAACGTCTGCATTTTTGTCTCCTTTTAACATTAATACTCGGTGAGGGTGGAAAGGCCGCGTTCGCCCACCAGAATGATCCGGGTGTGTGTCAGGCGGGTTGAAATCACCTTGGCCGTCGACTGCATAATCTTGAAACCCAGCGCATTGTCCTCGTCCATCATATCGCGCAATTTTTCAGACTCAAACGAAATGAGTTTTGTATCCTCAAGGCAGCGGGCGCTCAGGGTATAGATGAACGGCTCAACGACAGCCGACCAGCCCATGGATTCCCCCCGTGTAATAAAATCGACCGTTACCTGCAAAGGCGGTTTACCCGAGCAAAATTTTTAAGTACACTCACGGCTATCATGATCCATCTCCTTTCTCGATGTTGAAAATGTCATTATCCTGTATCAGTCTCACTTGATTCTCATCATATCAATGGTTCGATACCAAGTTTATTGAGATGATAATTTACACGAAATCAGTGAGAATGCAAAATAAAATGATCAGGAAAGACATAAACCGTTTATCTTGCCCGAAACCGAAAAAAAGACTATAAGGAACCATACATTAAGCAAAGGATATTTTTTATGAAAAGATTTTTCATTCTGGTCGTCGTTTTATCTTTTATTTTATCAGGTTGCGTTTCCGCTCCCGAAACCGTGCGTGAAGTCAGGAGATCCCATCAGGACCGTACCCCCTATCTCACTGATATTACTCTACCCCCGGATACCATTCGGGACGTGCGGGAATTACGCCAGGACCATACTTTTTATCTTACGGATGTTGCCACGGGCGGGGAACATCTGTCTCTGGAAAGCCAGCTAATGATGGACCGAGATTACAACAACACCTATTTTTCAGTGTGGCATATGAAGTATCCTTATCACGCCCTTCCTGACCGGGTCCGAAACGATTTTACAATATACGCCCTGAAACCCGGTTATGGTGAAAACAAAAGAAAACTTCCGGCGGACTGGATCAGAAAGCTTCAAAACAGTGCTTCACTACCAACACACCTCATTTTTCCGCGAAGGACGGCGACAGCAACGCCTGGCCGTTTGATAATCTGCAGCGTTCTTCCGTGCCGGCCAACACACCGATCTTTGTCTGCCAGCTCAGCGCGGACAAATCCTGGGCACTGGTGGAAACCTCTTTTACCTACGGTTGGATTCCCACAGAAGATTTGGCATTCGTGGACAATGAATTTGTGAAGAACTGGGAAACGGGACGCTATGCCGTAATCATCCGGGAACACATATCCATTCTGGATGAGACAAACCGTTTTCTCGTGCAGGCATCAGTGGGGCATATTTTCCCTCTGGAGGCAATCTCGGCAGACGAAATGAAAATATCCGTCGCTATGGCTGATCCAAACAGGCAGGCAGTGATACGGCATGGTTTCGTACCGGTGAAAGCGGCCGCCCAAAAGCCCCTTCGCTTCAATCCGGTCAACGCGGCCGGAATTGCCAATGAGATGATCGGCGAACCGTATGGGTGGGGAGGTCTTTACGACAGGCGCGATTGTTCCGCCATGACGCGGGATTTTTTTGCCGTCTTCGGCATCTGGCTCCCACGACACTCCTCAAGCCAGGTGAAAGAAGCAGGCTTATACGTTGATCTGCGGGGCCTTTCGCGTGAAGAAAAAGAAAAAACCATCATTGCAAAGGGCGTCCCCTATCTGAGCCTTTTATGGCGCAAGGGCCATGTCATGCTGTACATCGGCCACAAAGACGGCAGGGTACTCATCTTTCATAATATGTGGGGCGTACGGACAAGAGATTCACTCGGACGTGAAGGACGAAAAATTGTCGGGCAGGCGGTCATCACGACGTTGATGCCGGGGCAGGAGTTAACCGATTTCGATCCGTCAGTGGGATCTTATATTGACCACATTGCGGCCATGAATATTCTGATTCCCGAAAACCAGGAACAATCCGCCAAATGAATAAATATAAAATTATTCTGGAATATGACGGCACCAGTTACAGCGGCTGGCAGATGCAGAAAAACGCCAGAAGCATCCAGGGCACGCTGATGGACGCAGCGCAAAAATTCCTGAACATACCCACTGTGTCAAACGTTCACTCAACTGCATACCGTAGCGGCAGAGAAGAGGCAACGCAGACGGAGAGATCCAAACGCCGGGGAGCCGACACCCCCCCGGATGAGGGGCATGCTGAAGTTGGCAAAGGCAGGCAAACGACTGCGAATTGGCTGGACATTCAGGGAGCGGGGCGAACAGACGCCGGTGTCCACGCGCTTGGACAAACCGCACACCTGGAATGCGCGCCCAAACTCGACTGCGAAACACTGCGGATGGGCCTGAATGACCGCCTTCCCGCAAACATCAATATCCTGTCCGTACAAAACGCTCACCCCCGTTTTCACGCCCGCCATTCGGCCGTCAGCCGCAGTTACCTGTATCTGATCGCCGAACGGCGCACGGCTTTCGGGAAAAAATATGTATGGTGGATCAAAGATAAACTTCACACGGACAAAATGCGAAAAGCACTTTCCGTTTTCAAGGGGTTTCACGATTTCACGTCCTTCGCCGATAAGAGAATGGAAAAGAACTCGTCAACAAAAGTATTGGTCGAAAGCATCGAGCTGAAAGAATTTAACAGCCTGATTGCCATCCGTATCACCGGCTCTCATTTTTTATGGAAAATGGTCAGGCGCATTGTCGGAATGACCGTTGAAGCCGGACGCGGCAACATATCCGCCGGGGACCTGGAGCAGATGCTTGTGGCTGATTCCGATGTGCCCGCCCGTCACACAGCTCCGCCTTCAGGGCTTTTCCTGGAAAAAGTGTTATATGAAGGTGACAAACTGCCGCCTATTCAACCGCCGATTCATTTCCTGTAGAAACCTTTCCCGGCCAGCCGTTATCCGTCCGTTTTCTTATCAGAAAAACATTGACATACAGAGGGAACTTCCATATATTTCCGCTGCCGGGAAACGTTTTTTTACCGGGCCATGCTCATCAAAAAAGGCTTTCTTCAACCGGCAGGCGGACGGGTAAACGCGTTTCTTGCTGAATCGTTCAAAAATCAAAATCATACAAACCTCTGCAGTTACAGATCAGGCAGCCCTATGGACAATGTCGAAAAAAAGGGACAGACAACTTTAGAGACGCTCAAGGAGCTGATCAGCCGCCACCGCGAATTTGACATCATCGATCTTTTTTCAGACATGCACCCGGCGGATATTGCCGAACTGATCGACGAGCTCGAAGAAGAAGCTCGCCTGCAGCTATTTTCCCTGCTGGATGTGGAAAAAGCTTCCGATGTTATCCTGGAGCTTTCCGACAATTCCAGAGAGCAGATCATTGAAGACCTTTCCAATGAAAAACTGACCGACATCATCGAAGAGATGGAGTCGGACGACAAGGCCGACATCATCGCCGAACTCTCCGACGACCAGGCCAAAGCCGTTCTTGATGCCATCGAACCCGAAGAATCAGAGGAAGTCAAAGAACTGCTTCAATACCCCGAGGACACTGCGGGCGGTATCATGCAGTCGGAACTGGTCTCGGTAAAAAACCACGCCACCATCAACGACGCCTTTCAGGCGGTTGTGGACGCCAAGGACGAAATGGAAAACATCCACAGTATTTTCGTTGTGGACGAAGAAGACAGGCTGATCGGCACAGTACCCCTGCAGAACCTGATCACCATGAAACGGTTCACCCCCATTCTGGACGTTATCGATGAGGCCATCCCCAGCGTCAACGTGGAAATGGACCAGGAAAGCCGGTCTGGGTCACGATGACACCATTTTCAACAAGACCCTTGACTCCGTTAAAAAACGTCTCCCCTGGCTCTATCTCAATCTCATGACGGCGCTGACGTCCGTCCTGGTCATTGGCTTTTTCGAAGACACGATCAAACTCATGGTGGCACTGGTCTTTTTTATGCCGGTTATTGCCGGCCTTGGCGGTAACGCGGGAGGGCAAACCCTGGCCCTGATCATTCGTGGGATTGCGCTGGGAGAAGTCACCTTCGAAAATGCCAAACGCGTTCTTTACCGGCAAATCGCGGTGGGAATAACCAACGGCATTGCCGTGGGTACTGTTATCGCCATTATCGCCTATTTCTGGAAAGGCATTCCCGTTTTGGGACTTGTCATTGGTCTGGCCATGATCATCAGTGTTTTTGCAGGCACAATGGTTGGTGTCCTGATTCCGCTCGCCCTGAAAAGGTTTAACCTTGACCCGGCACTGGGTTCCAATATTCTGCTTACGGCCTTCACCGATGCATTCGGTTTTTTTTCATACCTGACATTAGCAACCATTTTTATTAAATTACTGACTTGATGAGGCCGTTGAAACAGCCTGATCAACCACCTCGCAACAAGCTATCGAGGTATGAAAAGAATTTTATTATATCGCAGCAAGCTGCTGAGAATCAACACTCATCACGCGTGAGCGGGATTGAACCGGAAGGTCTGTGAATTAGCAATTATTGTGCTTCAAAATACGTCTTATCCCGAATCACGATGTCTCTCCCGCATCCAGGACAATTTATACCGGGTTTGGAATTAAGAGCAGATACGTTCCTCCCGCAATAGGGACATTGCCCCCTGATCAGGGAACGGGCGATCAGCGGATAAGCAATACCGGCCATGATCAGCGGTATGCCTATGATGAGTCCGACAAGCGTAAAACTGACCATAATGCCTATGATAATCAGAATAAAACCTATGGCTGTTCCGGTTTTGCCCCCGACCGAAGTCCCTTTGCCACCGTCATTTTTCATTTCAGCTGTTTTATTATCCATGGTGATTCTCCTGTTCATAAAAAAGTGCTGAAATCGCTGGTCCACTCACAAGCAGATAAATGCCCCTGGGTTTTTTGTTTTCAAAGTATAAAAGCAGGGCACTTTGCTGTCAAGAAGATAACGGCTACTTCATCGGAAGTATTTATATTTGGCAAAAATCATCATCGGACAGGCTGTAATTTTCTGCGACTTTTTTATCTAAATATGCTAGCTTTCTCCACGCAACAGCCGCGGACAAACTACTATTGGGTCGGGGAAGGAAGCGCCATGGACAAGATCGCTGAGTTCAGAACAATCATTGAAAATCCTTATTCATATCTGCAAAAAATTAAAGACGAAAGCGGCAAAAAAGTAATCGGCTATGTCTGTTCATATGCGCCTGAAGAATTGATCTATGCCGCAGGCGCGCTGCCGGTCAGGCTGTTCGGCTCCGATTCAATCATTCACCGCGCCGACCTCCATCTGCAATCCTACTGCTGTTCATTGGTGCGCGGAATTCTGGAAGAAGCGCTTTCTGGCCGTCTGGATCTTCTCGACGGCATGGTCTTTCCGCACACCTGCGATTCCATCCAGCGTTTATCGGACGTCTGGCGTCTTAATCTTTTAAAGTCTTTTCATGCCGACGTCGTACTGCCGGTGAAACTCAACACGCCAAGTGCAAAAAGATACCTGATCGACGTTCTGAATAAATTCAAAACCGACCTGGAACGGTGGCTGAACAAAGAAATAACCGACGAGGACCTGACCCGCGCCGTGAAAACCTACAATGCCATCCGCTCGCTGATGACGCGGCTTTACCGTTTGCGCTGTGAAAACCCGCAAGTCATCAGCGGACAGGATTTTCATACCCTGATTCGGGCGGCTATGATTGTAGAGCGCAATCATTTTCTCGAAGCGTTGACGGCGATTACAGCCGATCTCGAAAAAATCGCACCTGACAAAAAATTATCCGGAGCCAAAAGGCTGGTATTGACCGGAGGCATCTGCAATCACCCGAATGTTTATGACGCAATTGAAGACGCCGGCGGTGTCGTGGCAGGGGATGATCTGTGCACCGGGTCCCGGTATTTTGAAGGCGCTATCGATGACCATCTTCCGCCGCTTGACGCCATTGCTGAAAGATACACCAAGCGCGCCGTCTGTCCGGCCAAGCACTCGGGACTGACCAGTCGCGGCGAGAACCTTGTCCGGACTCCGCATGCTTTCGATTATCCTTACCTCAAGGAAATGCTGGATCGGGAAAAAATCCCTTCTCTGCTTTTGGAGATGGAAGAACAGACACAGGCGGGCGGACAATTGCAGACGCGGTTGGAAACATTTATTCAGATCTTGTAAACAGGCAAAGGCGGCAACATGAACAATGAAAACTCCGATTTTTTGAAAACGCTCGGGATTTATCTCTTCGGTCAGGCCAAAAAGTTTTCTCTGCGCTTTAAAAAAGCCCCGACCATGAAAGAACTGATGATCGTTTATTACAGCGAAGCCAAATCGGCAAAACTCACAGGGAAAAAAGTGGCCTGGATCACCAGCGGCGGCCCTGTGGAGCCGCTGATTGCGATGGATGTCATTCCCGTCTACCCCGAAAACCACGGCGCGATGATCGGCGCTTCCAAAATGGGCGCGGGACTCTGTGAAAAGGCGGAAGCCATGGGTTATTCCAGCGATCTCTGTTCCTATGCCCGTTCCGACATCTCCTGCGCGACTATCAACGGCGGTCCCATCGGCGGCCTGCCGCGTCCCGACATGCTGGTCTGCTGCAACAATATTTGCGGAACAGTGCTCAAATGGTATGAAGTGCAGGCACGCTATTTCAACGTGCCGCTTTTTATTCTGGATACACCCTTTTGCCATACCGGATATTCGGAAGACACGGCCCGTTATGTGCGCACCCAGATTGATGAATATATCAAGTTCATCGAAGAGATCTGCAAAAAAAAATACGATTTCGAAAAACTCCGTCAGGTCGGGCTTCTCTCCTATGAAGCGCAGAAACTCTGGCAGGCGGTTCTGGACACCGCCGCACACCGGCCCGCCCCCATGAGCGCTTTTGACGCCTTCTTTCATCTGGCGCTGATCGTCACTCTGCGGGGAACAAAAGAAGCCGTACAGTATTATCAAAATCTTCTCGCTAAAATGAAAGACCGGGTTGCGCGCGGCATCGGCGTGGTGCCGGATGAAAAATACCGTCTCCTTT
Source organism: Deltaproteobacteria bacterium HGW-Deltaproteobacteria-1 (assembly GCA_002840635.1). Taxonomy (GTDB): domain Bacteria; phylum Desulfobacterota; class Syntrophia; order Syntrophales; family Smithellaceae; genus UBA8904. The sequence goes on along the minus strand of PHBN01000116.1, from coordinate 1,483 downwards.
GGGACAACATTCCCATCTGGCCCCGCACGCGCTGGCTGTCGGAGAAATTCGCTTCGCACAATGCCTGTTTGGTTGCGGATACCTATACATCAGCCTGGTGCGGAACCTTGAAGTACATCAACGAGGAAAATTTTCTTGATTCGATGGCTGAAGCCTACACACGGATTTATCTGAATATCGGTGTTGATGAAATGGCGAAAACGGTCATCGAGATGATCGACAAGTATAAAGCCGACGGACTTGTTCTGCATTCCAACCGCAGCTGCAAGCCCTATTCGTTCGGGCAGCTCGACATTCAGCGGATTGTCGAAAAGGAACGGGGAATCCCCTCCCTGATGATCGAGGCGGACATGGTCGATGACCGGAGTTTTTCTGAAAGTCAGATATCAACCCGGATCGATGCGTTTATGGAAATCATAAAAGAGAGGAAGAAGGACAAAGGATAAAATATTTTCTGAATCCGAAAATCAGAACAATCATCGACATTGGCGGACAGGACAGCAAGGCCATGACGCTTGACGAAAAAGGCAAGGTTAAAAATTTCGTTATGAATGACAAGTGTGCCGCGGGAACCGGCCGCTTCCTGGAAGTGATGGCACGGGCGCTTGAAGTCGACCTGGATGAGTTCGGTGCGATGTCACTGCAATCAAATTTGCCTTCAAAGATCAGCAGTCTGTGCACAGTCTTTGCGGAATCGGAAGTGATCTCGCTCATCGCCCGCGGTGAAAAAAGGCAGGACATCATTGCCGGCATTCATGAATCCATTGCGGCCCGCGTCTCCTCCATGCTGGCACGAATCGGCATCCAGGAACCTGTAATGATGACCGGCGGCGTTGCCCGAAATTCCGGGGTCGTCGCAGCACTGGGGCAAAAACTTGGCGCCAAAATTGAAGTTTCCGATTATATGCAGGTCAACGGCGCGATCGGCGCGGCCGTCTTGGCATCATCCATTTAAGATTATTCACATTATTGCTAACGGGAAAATACTCATTAGGACATCTCCCGGTAATCTGATATAGGTCATTCAAATACAAACATAAAAGAGGAAATCATGGTAACTTCTGTTGGCGAAAATATTGATGCCTATTGTCTGAAATGCAAGCTGGTTCTGGCTCACCTGATATTGTTCAAAGTGGATGACGTGGTGAATCGCGTAAAATGTAAAACCTGCGGTGCGGAACACAAATACAGGGGAACGGCGCCTGCCGCCAAAAAAGTTACCGATGCTAGTGCTTCCGGCGCCACTCGGGCAAAAAAGCCTGCGACGCCAAAGGTGGCAGTTAACGACGCGCCCCTGCGATGGGATATCAAAAGCCGCAATATAACACCGGAAACGTCCATCAGGAATTATTCAATCAAGGATAATTTCAAAGTCAATCATGTAATTAATCATCCGTTATTCGGGGTGGGTTTTGTCGAGAAAGTTGTCACGGACAAAAGCATCTATGTGTTATTTAACGGTTCCGTGAAATTGATGGGCATG
>PHBN01000115.1 GCA_002840635.1 Deltaproteobacteria bacterium HGW-Deltaproteobacteria-1 | reverse complement strand
CATCAAGCAGGGGGGTACGAGGAGGGGAGCCAACATGGGTATCCTGCGGATTGACCATCCGGATATCATGGATTTCATCATGTGCAAGTCCGACAAAAAACAACTCAACAATTTCAACATCTCTGTGGGCCTCACCGAGGCTTTCATGCAGGCCGTGGAAAAAGATGAAAATTATGACCTGATCAATCCCCGCGACGGTCAGATTTCCGGAACTCTCAACGCGCGCAAGGTTTTCAATCGAATCATCACGCAGGCATGGGAAAACGGTGAACCGGGAATTGTGTTTCTGGATCGGCTCAACCGTGACAACCCGACGCCTCACATAGGCACCATCGAATCCACAAACCCCTGCGGAGAACAGCCGCTCCTGCCTTACGAATCATGCAACCTGGGCTCCATCAACTTGAGTAAAATGGTTCAAAGTGGCCAGGTTGACTGGAAGCGGCTCAAAGAAGTCGTCCATCTGGCCGTACATTTTCTGGACAATGTTGTGGAAATCAATAACTATCCCCTGCCCCAGATTGCGGCAATGACCATGGGGAATCGCAAAATCGGACTGGGTGTCATGGGTTGGGCGGATATGCTGATCCAGCTGGGCATTCCCTACGACACAGAGGAGGCCATTGAACTGGCCGGCAAAGTGATGGGCTTCATCAATGATCAGGGACACACAGCGTCGCAGGCACTGGCCAAAACCCGCGGCGTGTTTCCGAATTTTAAAGGGTCCCTGTATGATAAGAAGGGCGCCCCGCCGGTACGCAATGCAACGGTGACTACCATTGCACCCACCGGAACGATTTCGATCATGGCCAATGCTTCGTCCGGAGTGGAACCGCTCTTTGCCGTATCATACGTGCGGCAGGTCATGGACAATGATATTTTGGTGGAAGTTCATCCTTTGTTCGAGGCCATTGCAAAAGAAAGAGGTTTTTATTCACCGGAATTAATGCAGAAAATTGCCGAACACGGCACCCTGAAGGACCTTCAGGAAATTCCCGAAGATATCCGCAATCTCTTTGTCACCGCCCACGATATTTCACCGGATGTGCACATTCGCATGCAGGCCGCATTTCAAAAACATACAGACAACGCGGTCAGTAAAACGGTCAACTTCTCCAACGGAGCCACGGTACAGGATGTGACGCGGGTATACGAAATGGCTTATAAACTCGACTGTAAGGGCGTCACGATTTACCGCGACGGCTCGCGCGATCAGCAGGTTCTATCCGTTGCAAAAAAAGAACAACCGGCCGCAGCAGCAGCAACACCGGACAAAGACAAATCAACAAGCAAACGAGAACGTCCAAAAGTACTGAAAGGCTGGACTTATCAGATGCAAACCGGATGCGGACCGCTATACATCACGGTCAACGAGGACAATACAGGTCTTTTTGAGCTCTTCACGACCATGGGGAAAGCCGGCGGCTGCGCCGCCTCGCAGAGCGAAGCAATCGGACGCATGGTGTCCCTGGCCTGGCGCAGCGGTCTTCAGGCACGCCAGGTGATCAAGCAGCTGCAGGGCATTTCCTGTCACTCGCCGTCAGGTTTCGGTGAAAACAAAGTTTTGTCCTGTGCCGACGCGGTGGCTAAAGCGATTCAGGCTCACATGTCGGCCAACGGCGGTAAAGTACAGCACGCGAAGCGAGTCTTCCTCAAGGGCGCCTGCCCTGACTGCGGAGGCATTGTTGAACATGAAGGTGGATGCGCCGTCTGTCGCCTCTGCGGCTACAGCGAATGCGCCTAAAGCTTCATTGATCCATACGATCGGTAAATACAGTCTTAAAAAGCAAAAAAATCCCCGCTATGATCAACGGGGATTTTCTATTCTTATAAAAAGCGAAATTTAATTTTTCTTCAATTGTTGCGCCCCGCTAAAGGGGGCCGCACCATGTGTGCCTAGTTCTTATGCGTCAGCATATAGTCTCCGACGTTGCCGTCGATCCATTTCCAAAGGGTTCCTTCCCCGATTTGGTTTGCTGCCGTGAAATCTAGCCTCGCCCTGTGCGCTTCATCAATGACGATGGTGTTCGCCGATGGACGCAGGACAGGGAACAGGTGGGGAAAATCGGAGCCGGAGATGCTCACCCGGATACGATGTCCCCTCTTGAAAACATTGGTCGTCGGCCAGACCTCGACCACATATTGATATGCGGTGTCTTCCGCGATCGGACTCGGATTCTTGTCCGAGTATGAATAGAACGGATCAAAAGCTTTGTAGGTTGGATCGACCTGAGTCGGATTAGCCGGATCGTAAGGCCGGAAAGCCGCGCTGAGCCAGCCGGAGGTGATGTTTCTCGCCCGCCCGGTAGGGAACACATCATTGACTTCAATCACCCACTGGACATCTTTTCTGTCGGCTAGAGTCAGAAGCAGATTTTCATTCGACCCGATGTTGAATTTTTTCCTGATCTGGGCAAGGAACTGATCGATGGCCGCCTGGGTTGCAGGCTGAGTGAATTTGGTTTTTGCCCAGAAGGTAAGTTTCAGAGGACCCGAAATTTCCAGATCACTGGACAGGGGCTCAGTCGTGAATGTCAAAACACCTGTTTCATCGTTTCGCTCATCCTCCCACGGAATCAGGCTCTCATCCTTGAGATTCAGGACATACTTCGAAAGCTGGGTAACGATCGTCAGAGGCGAAAAACCAAACCAGCGCTGTGCCGACCGGGACATTAACCCGTTTAACGCAGCCGGATTATGATACAAAACAGGATTGGCTTTTGGTTTCACGAATCCGAAAAACACATCGTTATAGTCGGTTGTCGCCACGCTGGAAACCAACCTGTAGTTGTTGGCCGCGTTTGCCAGGCCGAACCAGTCCCCAAAAATAATGGACGGTCTCGCTTTGGATAGATAATAAGTTTTTGACGAGAGCCGTGACGAGGGCAGGGGCCAGGACTTTTCCGCGCGCCATTTTTCTTCCCCGAGCACATAGAGAAGCACTGGAAAATTCTGCATGAAGGGATCGTTGACACCCTTGATCTTCCAGTCAAACCATCGTCGCAGGACATCCCAGCTAAAGAGATAGTTTTTACCCGCAAGGCCCAGACCATTAACACCAGGAAACGCAAAGGCCGCATCAAAGTGATACCATGGACCCACAATCATGGCCTTGTCTGAAACAGAATGGTTTTTCAAACCATATTCATAATTCAACAGGGAGCCCCGGGTGAAAATGTCAAACCATCCCGTGGCTGTAAAAACGGGAAGGTTTTTAGGAATGACTCCAAGCCCGACTTTGTCATTCGGGCCGTTCAGATTCCACCCGCCCGCGGGTTTCTGCGGCCAGTATATCATGGGGGACTTCTCTTCATACCAGCGTCCTTTTGTTTCATGGGTTGGATCCATGATCCATCCGATGGGAACACCAAGCTGATTGATATGCTGTCCCCAGATTTCTATGGCTTTCTGAATGTCTGTAATGTTCACTCCTGAACCCGATGCCCCTCCAAGCAGCAGATCCGGGGGAATGACACTCAGGAGATCTGTCGCGGCGATCCAGACAGCCATGAATTCCATCTCAAAGTTTCCGCCGTGAATAACGATGTCTTTGTAAACATCGTTGTAGGCGGAAAGAGGTGTTATGGCTTTCAGGTGTTTGGGAACCATCTCACCCTTAGCCGCGTCATATTCCTGTTCAACAAGTCCGGCAGCAAGATACTGGATAATGGCCTCGTAAGATCCACCGACCATACCAACCTTCCCGTCGGACCAGAGCTGGGAGGGAATCCACTTGTCAACCATATAGGCAACATCATACTGCTCAATGGGATCAAGAGCACTCCAGACACCCTCACCTGAACCAGTACCCCGCATATCCATCATGACGATATTATAACCGTGTGACAGAAATGAGAAAAGCAGGCGCATCGACCCCATGATTTCCCGGCGGTAAGCCGTAGCCATGAAAATGGTCGGGCGCTTGATGCTGGCTGTGCCTGCAACGGGAGACTTGTGGTAAATGGCTGTTGCCCACAGGTTGCTGTCGTAGCCTACGGGATTTTCTGCTTTGGTCACGGGAATCTGGACATTGAGATCGATCTGGACATCGGCAACTCCCATCTGAACCAGAGTATCCTGAATCTGCCCCTTAAGGGATTCACTCAACGGATTCGCCGATGCGGGTGTGGCGGCAGCAAGAAGTCCACATACAAATAGAATAATGAAAAACCCTGTTGTGAGATGATTCCGTAATCTCATGACACTTTTATCTTTTTCATTTGAACTGACATTTAACGACCGTTTCCCGCATCTGACAGACTGGCAATCTTTGAAAGATCCCCTGAAATCCAGTTGATTCATGCCCCCTCCTAATATTAAAAAGAATAACACGGCTTATATAAGGCCGGTTATGAATTGTCAATGAAAAACATAAAGAATGTTATAAAACATAATTCATCGATATTGCTTGAAAATATGAACAATCATGTATAAAATACTTTAAATTTTAACCGTGGTGATTTCCGTTTGCCGGATCTTATTTTTGGTGATTGCTGAGCAACGGGTAATGTAATCACAAAGAAGACGAGGTTACCCCATGCCGCCCAAGAGAGAGCACAAAGCTGAAGACGTAATAAATGCCGCCCTTGAGGTTGTTCCGAACGGGAGACCCGGTGATGGACATGATCATTGGTTTTGTCATGTTTGCCAGGGAAGAAAAGAACCTTTTCAGATGCTTTCGCAGTGAAAAGCTGAACACCGTAAATATTGTGAATGCAGAAAAAGCCTTTCAGCATAACATGCAAATTCTCAAGGATCATAACATTATGAAAAAATTTTCCTCTGAACGGGTCACGGATGTCCTCATTCAGGGATGGATTTTTGCCAATGGAATTGCCCTTCTTGTAAACAGCCCTATTGTTAAAACCATTCCGGAATTGAATTCAGAGGAATCCATTATCAGATTTATAAAGGACGCCACCCGAATCTACTGGAGGGGAGTTGAAAGTATTATGGAGGAAAATGGTCCGTGATACAATGGGCCCTGATGCGATCTGTTATTCTTCTTCTTATGCTGTGCCCTTTCGTCTTGACGCAGGCCTACGCCCAGTCCTGTGAAAAGATCGTCCAGTCCGTCAACGCGCGTCTTTCACCACGGATCGATGAGCGGGAACTGGTTGAGGTTCTCCGCAATTTGAACAGCACCAACAACAAAAAACTTCCTGCTAAATTCGTGAACAAACGAGAGGCCCGGTCGGGAGGATGGAAACCCGGAAGAGATTTGTGGTCTGTAAATGGTTTCAGGGGTTCCAGCATCGGTGGCGACCGGTTCCATAACCGGGAGGGGCAGTTGCCATATGATCAATGGCGCGAAGCGGACCTGGACTACAGGGGGGGACGGCGCGGCGCCAAGCGTCTTGTCTTTTCCCGCAGCGGGGATCGGTTTATTACCGTGGATCACTATAAAACTTTTCTGGAGGTGCCGCCATGCGAATAAAACGATGCACGCTGAATGGTCTTAAGATAAATTCTCTGGACGATCTTTATGATCGGCTTACAAACCGTCTTCCCCTGCCTGCGCACTTCGGCCGTAATCTGGACGCGCTCTGGGATGTTCTTTCCACGGATGTGGAAGGTCCGTTTGAAATTGTCTGGACGCACAGTGATGATTCAAAAGAATCCATGGGTAAAGATTTTAACCGGGTTGTAAAAATACTCAATGAGTTGAAAAAAGAAAGGCCCTTTCCTGCAGCGACCGGCCGTAAAGGTTAACCGCTCCGTATTCCGTAACCAGCCAGTGCGCATGAGCGCGTGTGGTCACCACTCCCGCTCCGGGCAACAGCACGGGTGCTATTTTACTGATACCTTTGTTCGTGACCGACGGCATGGCGATAATGGCCTTACCTCCCCGGGAACGTGAAGCACCGTAAAAAAAGTCAATCTGTCCGCCCACGCCGGAATAAAATTTACTGCCCAGCGAGTCGGCGCAGATCTGTCCGGTCAGATCAACCTGCAGCGCGGAATTGATGGCGGTGACCTTCGGGTTTCTGGATATCACAAACGGGTCATTGGTATAACGGACATCCATCATCAGCACCCGATCGTTCTGATGCGTATAATCATACAACCCCTTGGACCCCAGGAGAAACGTCGCCACCATTTTTCCGCCATCAATAACCTTGTTCGCGCCGTTGATCACACCTTTTTCGACCAGCGGGATCACTCCATCGGCAAACATCTCCGTGTGGATGCCCAGATTCTGATGACTGCCCAGTTCACTGAGGACGGCATTGGGAATCGCACCGATGCCCATCTGCAGGGTGGCTCCGTCTTCAATGAGGGCCGCACAATTCCTGCCAATAGCCGACTCTATGGCATCGGGCTTTTCGAAATGAACGGTTTCCAGCGGCGTGTCATCTTCAACAAAAATAGCGATTTTATCGGCAGAAATGATGGAATCACCAAATGTGTACGGAACATTCGGGTTAACGACAGCAATTACAGTTTCAGCAATCTCAATCGCGGCCAGCGTCGCATCAACGGATGTTCCCAAAGATACATAGCCCCGTTCATACCGGAATGTAATCTGCAAAACCATCCTGGGTCTGCTTGCGGACATTCGGGCCGACAAAGAAGGATTCCAGCTGAAAAATACCTTCAAATTCCGGATTGACGTAAGGCGCCGGACCTTCCGTGTGCAAATGATGAATGTGGACGTTCTCCAGTTCACCCACCTGCCCCCGGCGGCACATGGCGGAAACCAGGCACTGGGGCGAACTGGCAACGGAACTCAGATGGATATGATCGCCTGATTTAATTACCCGGACAGCTTCGTCCGGGGTAACTGTTTTCAATATACTCATGCGCTGGTCACCGTTTTTGTTTACTATGACAAATATCCGGCTTATTATCAAGTATCTTGAAATGAAAGGAAATGAGGCAGTCAGCCTAATAGAAACTCCCTTATGTCGCGGGACAGCCGGTCGGGTTTTTCCAGAGGAATCGCATGACCGCAGTTTTCGTAAATAATCATTTTTGCCCCGGAAAGTATTTTTTTGTAATCCTCCGCCAGAGGAATCGGGAAGATCGGATCCTGATCGGCCAGAATGATCATCACAGGCCGGGAAATGTTCCGGGCAATCTGGTTAATATCAAAAACGCTGGCGGCGGCAAACTGACGCAGAAAGGCATACAAAGGCTGCGGATTCTTCATCCTCAAGCTTACGGACCGCTCCAGAATATCCGGGTGTTTTTCAACAAATCCGGGCGCTGTCATCAGCGTCATATCGATGCGGTATACCTGCTCGGGTGTTTTACCGGCGATTTCCGCGGCAACTTTCTCCCAGAATGGCTTGCTCAATTTTGCAGACCGGACCCCTCCCATTCCGGTGGCAACCAGAATCAGGCGACTGACCATATCCGGATAGGACAGGGCCATTTCCTGAGCGATAAAGCCACCCATCGACAATCCCGCCACGTGGGTTTTTTCAATGCCCAGCGCCTTGAGCAGGCCCACGGCATCCGAGGCCATCATGGCGATACTGTATTCCTCATCCGGCTTGTCACTTCGGCCGATGCCCCGGTTGTCCAGTGCTATTACCCGAAAGTCTTTTGAGAGCTCCTGAATCTGCGCAAACCACAAATCCATGGGAAACGCCAATCCGTTGATGAGAATCAGCGGCTCACCCTTTCCTTGCTCTTCATAATAAATCCTGATCCCGTTGACCATTTGATGAGGCATAAAAGGATCTCTCTTTCATGCTTGATGATGGGAAATAAATTCCTCCCGCAGGAAACTGCGGGAGGATGATGGGAAAAAGAATTTTATACCGCTTCGATAGCGATGGCCATGCCCTGGCCGCCGCCTATGCAGAGGGACGCCAACCCCAGGCTGACATTTCGCCGCTTCATTTCATTGGCCAGCGCAAGCACGATACGAGCTCCCGAACAGCCAACCGGATGGCCGATGGAAATGGCTGATCCGTTGACGTTGGTGATATCCCAGGGAATGTTCAATTCGCGCAGGCAGGCAATGGCCTGGGCGGCAAATGCCTCGTTTAGCTCAAACAAGCCGTAATCCTTGATTGAAGTGCCGGTAACCCTGAGCAGTTTGCGCACGGCAGGAACGGGTCCCAGTCCCATGTACGCGGGATCGACACCGCCCGACGCATAGCCCTTGATCCGCGCTAGAGGTTTTAAGCCCATCTGTTTGGCTTTTTCTTCGCTCATGATCAGCAGGGCCGCCGCCGCGTCGTTGATGCCGGAGGCGTTGCCGGCCGTCACCGTACCGTCCTTCTTGAAGGCCGTGTTCAATTTGGCCAGTTTTTCCATGCTGGTATCCATCGGTCGCTCGTCCGTGTCAAAAACAATGGGATTGCCTTTTTTCTGCGGAATGGTGACCCCAACAATTTCATCTTTCAGGAGGCCGTTTTTAATGGCGTTGCGGGCGCGTGTGTGGCTCTCGAGGCTCAGTTTGTCCTGCTCCTCGCGGGAAATGCCGTAACGGGCGGCAATGTTTTCGGCTGTAATCCCCATGTGGTAACCGTAGAAGATCTCATACAACGCGTCAAAGACCATCAGGTCAACGGTTGATCGGTACATCGCTCATGTTTTCCATGCCGCCGGCAATGACAACTTCATTGTCACCTGCCTTAATGCTGGCCGCGGCAAGCGCGATGGCTTTCATGCCTGAGGCACAGACTTTATTAATTGTGAATGCAGTCGTTTCCTTGGGCAAACCCGCGCGAATCATGGCCTGACGCCCGACATTCTGACCCTGTCCCGCTCCGATGACGTTGCCGATGATGACTTCATCCACGGCAATGTCCCTGAGGCTGCCATCCCACTTGGAATACTGCTGTTCAATCGGGGAAAGTCCCTCATTCTTCGCCGTGTCCGGCGCGTCATTTTTGGCATTGGCCGGCAATGCCGGTTTGAGCCCTGCTTTGACCAACGTTTCGCGAATCACAAGAGCACCCAGATCCTTCGCGGGAACATCTTTCAAAGAGCCGCCGAAGCCTCCGACCGCGGTGCGCACACCGTTGACAATGACTGCGTTTGACATAATGTTGCTACCTCCTTGTTCTCGATAGTGTGACGTCATTTCAATGACATTTTTATAATTCAAAAGCCTGTGGCGATTGACTAATCTTGTTTAAAAAATCGCGGGGAGTATTTCATAATTGAGACGTTATGGCAAGAATGATTTACCCCTTTGTGTTTTCAAAGAAATGCGCCTGTCACATGCCTGCAGGCTGCCGTCCATGAAACGGACATGGAATTTATCTGTTTGACAGAAATCATCGCGTGTTGATCATGGCCGGCCCGTCAAACGGGTCTTTCGGCCTGAGGCGCGGCAAGATTGAAGCGCAGGAAAAGCGCATCAGAATCGTAAGTGCGGGTTATTTCGACCTTTGATTTCTCAAAAACTTTCAGCATGGCTTCATTCCGCGGGAGGACATAGGCGATAAACTCCCCAATCCCCCGGTCTCTGGCAATTTTGACCAGATAATTCATCATGAACGTGGCAACGCCTTTTCCCTGAAATTCCTCGTCAACAATAAAAGCGATTTCATGGGCACCTTCCCGTTTTCCGTAAGCATAACGGGCCTCCGCGATAATTCTTTCGTTACGGCCCTTTTCCACAATGGCGACAATTGACAATGTTTCATGATAATCAATATTGACGTATTTCTGCATTTCCTTGTGGGGCATGACGGGTTTATTGGCAAAATACCGGAAATAT
>PHBN01000472.1 GCA_002840635.1 Deltaproteobacteria bacterium HGW-Deltaproteobacteria-1 | reverse complement strand
GGAAAAGATCATGGTTCCTGTTTCAGCGTTGACTGCCCTGCCTCAAACAATGATCATCGACGAAGCGGTTCGTGTTGTCGCGGAAAAGAAATATATGCGGATTCCCGTTTATTCCGATACAGTTTATAATATCGTTGGAATTCTAAATTATTTTGATCTTTTGGATATGCTGCTTAAACGGCGGGAAAAACCGGCGGTAGGTTTGGATGAGGCCACGGTGGCAGACTGCATGCGGACGGATGTTTTTTATGTTCCGGAAACGAAAAAGGTAGGGCCGCTGTTAATGGATATGCAAAGAAAACGGGAACACATGGCGGTCGTTGTTGACGAGTACGGCGGTGCAGTCGGTATTGTCACCGTGGAGGATATCGGAGAGGAAATCATCGGGAGCATCGACGAAGAATACAACAAAGGTGAAAAACTATACAAGATGATGTCGCCGGGTCGGTATTTGATCAATGGACGGATGAAAATTGACGATCTGAATCAAATTTTGTTGACAGGACTGCCGGAAGGCAATTATGAGACCCTTGGCGGTTTTCTGATACACCAGGTCGGGAGAATCCCCCTGAGACGGGAAAGGATTGAGTTCAACGGCATCATTTTCGTTGTTGAAAACGCTGATCAGAAATCCATTCGGGAGGTTCTGGTCGTTTTTCCGCCGAAACTGGAGAGACCCCGAACACAGAATGCATGAGGTGAAAATAATTGATGAATGATACGAAATTCTGCGCACTTATTTTAGCGGCGGGGAAGGGAACCCGCATGAAATCGGATATGGCCAAAGTGCTGCATGTTCTCGAAGGCAAACCGTTATTGCATTATTCCCTGGAGGCGGCACGTAACGCGAAAGCCGAAAAAATTGTGGTCATTGTCGGCCATCAGTCGGACAAAGTCAGGGAATCTTTCCCGGACCCGGATCTGGTTTTTGTCCAGCAGATGCCGCAGCTTGGAACAGGTCATGCGGTCATGCAGGCCGCCGATGCCCTTAAAGATTATCAGGGATTAACCGTTATTCTCTGTGGTGATGTGCCTCTTTTAAAACCGCAAACAATCAGACGCCTGATAAGCAGTCACCAGGAATTGCAATCCTGCGTAACTGTGTTGACGACGGAACCACCCGGTCCTCACGCATACGGACGCATCGTCAAGGATGATCAGGGTGATATCCTGAAAATTGTTGAGCATCGTGATGCAAACGATGCCGAAAAAGAAATACTGGAAATCAATACGGGTATTTATTGTGTTGAA
>PHBN01000471.1 GCA_002840635.1 Deltaproteobacteria bacterium HGW-Deltaproteobacteria-1 | reverse complement strand
CCGTTGAGCGGTCCACCAAACGGAAATACCGCTGATCCATCGGCTCGAAAAGCCCTTCCCGCCAGAATTCCCTCATCAGCGGTTTATACTCCCTCAACAAGCCGAGATTGGGGACAATGGATTCAATGGTAACAACATAGTTCCCATTGTGATAGGTGCCTTCAATAGCCGCTTTTATACATTGTTCAAAGTAGGCCAGTACATATCGGGCGTAACCGCCGAATATTTCGTCGCCGCCCTGACCACCCAGTACGACTTTGAGGTGTTCCGATGCCAGCCTGGAAACCATATACTGGGCAAAAGAACCGGGCCCTGCCGCGGGAAAATCCATTTTATAGATAACATCTCTGATACAATTACGGAAATCCGAACCCGTAATATCGATAACATGAAGATTCCCGCCGGTATGATTTACTGCCATGCGGGCATAATCGCTTTCATCATATCCGGAATATTCCTTGAACGTGCCATGGAATCCAAGCGGATAAGCATTGCCATTCCGATTTGCCAAAACGTGCAGGAGACTTGAATCAATCCCTCCTGATATGTAACTCCCGACCGGTACATCACTTCGCAGATGGAGTTCCAATGATTCATTCACAAGCTCACGTAATCGTTTCCGAAAGTAGCCGGGACTGTGATCGAAATCGATCTCAAAGTGAACATCCCAATAACGCCACACTTTGACTTGACCGTTTTCAATCACCAGGGCATGACCGGGCAATAGTTGATGTACGCCTTCAAAAAGCGTTTTCTCGCCAATGGTATATTGAAACGTCAGATATTCGGCTAAAGCGCTGCGCTCGGTGGCAATCTCCGGCAAGAAAGGCAATAAAGCTTTCGCTTCAGAGGCAAAGTAAAATGCATCCTCGACCTGACAATAATATTTGTTGTCCCAGATGGCAAAGGCGAACATACCCCGCAGGTGGTCCAAACAGTTTTCGCCATATCTTTGATATGCGGCCAGAATGCACTCCGTATCCGAATGACTTTTGAATGTCCATGAAGCTCCAAGAGATTGACGCAATTCCTTGTAATTGTATATCTCCCCATTGAAAACAATGATATTTCCATCATTACCGATCATCGGCTGCCTGGCCAGCGGGGAAAGATCGATAATGCTCAATCGTCTGTGCGCAAAACCAATAAAAGAATCCTGATGCTGCCAGATTCCTTCATCGTCAGGTCCCCGATGCTCTATAAGATGGTTCATCACAGATAGTGATTGGTTTAAACCGGGAAGTGATTTACCGTCTAAGTGAATGATTCCGGCAATGCCACACATATTGTTTTCCTTATATCCTTTTCTTTCAGATTGAATAATCTCTTTATCAATTTATTCTTGGTTTTGGAGCTTTTCATAGTGATACTGGTACCATGTTTCGATTGAATACAGGGCCCATGTTTCACGATTCATTGTTACATGTTTACTTATATCAATGTCTATAATCTTCCTGTTTGCCAATGACGAGATCATCGGTCTTATAAGCTTCCAGTCCCACTTCTGATAAGGAACGGGGAATCCCATCTTATCGTAACGCATTCTCACTTTTTCCGGCAGGATCCCTTTCAATGCTTCCCTCATCATGAATTTCGGTATCGGTGCCCGATTACGCGGATCAACAGAGCAAACATACTCGACAATATGATGATCCATTATTGGGTTCACCGGTGTTACACCGGTGTACTTCCCTACATATTCATCAACTGTTAATATCGCCGGCAATCCAACACGCAGATTAATATTCAGCACATTGTTTTCGACATTTTCATTATGATCCCAGAATTCCAATATTCGCCTGGTAGCGTAAGACGTATCTCTCCCCCGGGAAAGGAGACCGCCTGCCAATGATGGAAAGCCATCATTTAGTGTTTTTTCAACCATCGGTTCGTATCTTACCATATAGCGATCCCGCAGCAGGTTTTTTGCTGCTTCCGCCAGTGTCAGCATGACCGTATTCCAGTTGTATCCAAGAAATATTTCATCCCCTCCCTCACCGGTAAAGGCGAAATCATAGTGATGTTTTTTCGCTTCCTGCGCAACCAATACCTGCGGCAAGATGCCCAACCCTCCGCACGGATCAGGCAATATTTCCGGAAATACCGACATCATTTCCTGAAAATTCTTTTGATTAATC
>PHBN01000114.1 GCA_002840635.1 Deltaproteobacteria bacterium HGW-Deltaproteobacteria-1 | reverse complement strand
TTTGTTTTTTACCTTTTCCGGATGATTCTGGGGCGCGAATTCTGGGGAAAACTGGCCGGCTGGATTGCGCTTGCCGGGCTTATTGCCCAGAGCGTCGCGTTGATCATCCGGTGGAAGGCATCTTATGATCTGGGTATCGGACACGCACCTCTGTCCAATTTTTACGAGTCGCTGATTTTCTTTGCCTGGACGGTTGTTTTTTTGTATCTGCTCATGGAACGGCGGTTGAAGAACCGGAGCATTGGCGTTTTTGTAATGCCGGTGGCGTTTTTGATTATGGCCTATGCCTCCATCGCCCCGGGAATCAATAATCGTATTGAGCCCCTGATTCCCGCACTGCAAAGCAACTGGCTGACGTCGCACGTCCTGACGTGTTTTATGGGCTATGCCGCCTTCACGGTCACTTTTGGGCTGGGGATCATGTTTTTTATCAGGAAAGCCGCCGCTCATGATTCGCCCGGCGTTCGAGCTTTCATCCACCTGCTTCCTTCAGAATATCAGATAGATGATCTGATATACTCCTGCGCGGCCCTGGGGTTTATTTTTCTCACGCTGGGGATTGTAACCGGTTCCGTATGGGCGCATTACGCCTGGGGGTCTTACTGGAGCTGGGACCCGAAGGAAACCTGGTCGTTTATCACCTGGCTCACTTATGCCGTGATGCTTCATGTCCGCCTGGTGCGCGGCTGGCGAGGTGCGCGCATGGCGATCATGGCCGTCATCGGTTTTGCCTGCGTGCTGTTTACATATCTGGGCGTTAATCTGTTGCCGAGTCTGCACAGCTACCTGTAATTAATTCTTATCTCAGAAAATCAAGAACTTCGCTAATGTCCGGCAATTCCCGCATCGGATAAACCTTCACAAAGATCACCATTCTCTGTTTGTCCAGGATGATGTTGGCCCGTTCCGAGAAGCCGAACTTATCGATGAATATACCCAGCTTGGATGCGATGCCGCCGTGCGGCCAGAAATCCGCCAGCAGATCGACTTTCTCAATGCCGAGACTCTCTGCCCAGGCTTTTTTGCAGGGGACGGAATCAACAGAAAGTCCCAATGGAACGGTGTTGAGTGACAGGAAAGCTTCAAAGTTGGCATCCAGCGACTGCATTTGTCTGGCACACACTTCTGTCCAGGCCAGCGGATGAAAAGACAAAAGGATTTTTTTGCCTGCCAGCGCCTCCGTATCCACTACTGCTTCCGTATGACTCTTTAACGAAAAGTCTCCAAATACATCACCGACTTGAATTCTGGCCATAATATTCTCCTTTTCCATGATAATTAACCCTTGATCGTTGAACCTTATCCTTCCATCACCGGGTAATCCGTATAGCCTTTTGGTCCTGTTGTGTAGAAGGTGGATTCGTCCCAGCGGTTCCATTTTGCGCCTTGATCAATGCGCTTCACCAGATCGGGATTGGCGATAAATGGTTTGCCGAATGCCACGGCATCGGCAAGTCCTTCTTCGATGACCCGTTTACCGCTCTCGGCACGAAACCCGTTATTGATAATCAGCGTCCCCCGGTATCGCGGGCGGAAATGCCTGGCAATCTCCTTCACCGCGTAAGGGACATTATCCACCGGCACCATCGGTTCTACGAAATGAACATAAGCCAGATCGGAATAATCGTTGAGCCGTTCGACAACATACTCAAATGTCGGGATCGTGTCCCTGTCGATCGTAATGCCGAAGAAGCCATGCGCTGAAGGATTGAGCCGGACACCAACCCGGTTGAAACCAATGGCCTGACCGACTTCATGCAAGGTTTCAAAAAAGAAGCGCGCCTTGTTTTCATGTGATCCGCCATATTCGTCCTTGCGGATATTGGAGCAATTGACGAAGAACTGATGGAAAAGGTAGCCGTTTGCTGAATGGATCTCCACGCCGTCAAAACCGGCCGTAATAGCGTTTTCGGCGGCCCGGCGGAAATCCTGCGTGGTGTTGTGAATTTCCGCTATCGTCAGCGCGCGGGGCGTAGATGTATCTTTAAAACCTTCCAGGGTATAGGATTTATCGCCGGCATTAATGGCTGACGGAGCGACAGGAGGCTTCCCTTTGTGAAAATCAGAATGAGACATCCGGCCCACATGCCAGAGCTGGCAGAAGATATGTCCGTCCTTTTCATGAACGGCCTTTGTCACGAGCTTCCAGCCCTCGATCTGTTCCGGGGTATAGATGCCCGGCGTGTGAATGTATCCCACCGCTTCTTCGGAAACCTGCGATCCCTCCGTGATGATCAGGCCTGCGGAGGCACGCTGGGTATAGTATTCGGCAATCAGCGGTGTAGCTTTGTTTTCGGGATTATCCGCGCGGCTGCGTGTCATGGGCGACATAAAAATCCGGTTGGGAAGATCCATGCGGCCGATTTTGATCGGTTTTAAAAGTGTGTTTTTCATGGCGCCCTCCTTGATTAGTAAAAATTACTGTTGTTTGTTAATTCCAACAGGATCAAACTTTAAACAGTATAAGGAAAGGTTGTGATGATAACAGCTACAATATAATGATGGTTGATGATTGATGTCAAGGCTTTAAAAAGGATTCAGTGTCGCCAGCACAACACTGCCGCTCTTCGCATGACCCATTAATTCAATCTAAAGCCATGAACGGTGAACCTTTTTATTCTATCGCCATCAACGATTGCCAGCGTTCCCAACCGGTCGCGTGCGGCAGGCCTTTGTCTTTGATCAGCTTTAATATCGGTTCTTCGTTGAAACGCAAATAGGGGTTGATCCGGCGTTCTTCGGCCAGTGTGGAATAGAGAAAGTCCGGATCGCAGGATTGCCGGAAATGTTCAATGTCCTTGTTTTGCGGTTCCATGTGTTCGGCAAATGCGAGAGAATCCTTCACGTAGTCATGAATGGTTTCATTATCGGCAAGGGTCGTGCAGTCCAGAAAACGGGCTTTTGTTTTGCCAAGCAGATGATCGTCGCCCGGTGTGTGATCGTAATGCCGGTGAGTGTTGGTTACATATTTCAGGATCAGGTGGTTCTCTTCCAGAAAAGCCAATATTTCCTGCCATGCACCTCCGTCAATGGCCATGGCCTCGGTCCTGCCGTAAAGGAGATAAGCCAGATTATCACCATATCGAAACTGTTCAATATTGAGCATGCAATTCCCTTGCCTTTACTTGACGATTTTAAATATTTCCCTGGCCTTCGGATCAGCAGCCGTACGTAAAAGTTCAAATAGAACCATTTCCGTTGACGTGATATGCGCCCCTGCGCTTTTGATAGCCCGAATGCCCACTTCCCGGTTTTCGGGTGTGCGTGAAGAGACGGCATCCGCGACCAGGTGGACGCTATAGCCGTTCTGTATTAAATCCAGGGCGGTCTGATAAACGCAAATGTGGCATTCGATACCGGTCAGAACGACGTGCCGACGGGTGAGGGATTCGAGCTGGTCACGAAAGGATGGATCAGCCCAGCAGCTGAACGTTTCTTTGACAATCGGTTTCAAGCCGCCCAGCTCTCCCGATAGCTGCTGGAGGGTCGGCCCCAGCTTTTCCGGGGTTTGTTCCGTTATCATCATCGGCAGGTCTAGTACCCGAAATCCCCGAATCAGTTTAACGTTGTTGGCAAAAAGATTTTCCTTATCAACCATGGCCCGGGCCAGATTGCCCTGAAAGTCAATCATCATCAGTATGGCGGCAGTGCGGCTTAACATATTTTATCTTTCCCCACTATTTTGCAGATAAGGAAGGATAGTTAATTTGCTTAATTCTTGTCAATCATTATTATTACTGGTAAAAGCAAGATACAAATCCGGGAGGAAGAAAAATGACGTTGCCGAACTGTGAAAATATCATCCTGCACGAATACAGGGCTGGTGTTTTATCTGAAGTGTCACTGCCGTTTTCCACGGAATATGCCTTGCTGCTAAAAATCAACGGCAATCCATACGTTACGATGGCCTGCTCCGGTAATTACATGCGGGAACACATTACCGGTTATCTGATTACCGAGGGTATTATCAGCAATACGGATCAGATTGATACTATGGACATCGACGAAGAAAATTTAACAGTCAATGCCGTTTTGGTTACCGATAAGATCATCGCGGAGAAACTCGAATGGATTAAAACCATCACCGCCGCCGGAGGCCGTAGCAGAAAGAATATGCCTTCCGATGATCTGGTTCGCAGCAGCCTGCCGCAGGTCCGGGCGGAGACTGTCCTTCGGTCCATGAATGAATTTCTGACGTATTCGCGCGAACATGAGGCGACACATGGTGTTCATGGTGCCGCTCTTTATTCACTGGCGGGAGAACGTCTGGTGTTCTTTGATGAGATCGGACGCCACAATGCCATTGACAAGGTTATCGGCCATGCTGCGGTAAATGGCATAAGCCTGGAAGACAAGATGATTTGTTCGACAGGACGCATATCCAGCGAGATCGCATTCAAAATAATCAATGCGCGGGCGCCGGTCCTGGTCACGCGCGCATCGCCGACGGTGCTGAGTGTAAGTCTTTTAAGGCGCTACAATATCCTGAGCATCATTCGTGCTGTCAACGACCGGTTTTACGTGGTTAACGGAAAGGAAAACATCAGCCTATAGTCCGAAAGAGATCATCCGGCAAAAATGATGATTCTTCTGTTCGAGAAGCAATAAAGACTATACTTTAAATTCTGTGCCGCTTTCTGTATAAATATTTTTATGGAAGGAACAATTTATAGAGGGGTATTAACAAACACCGGACGGCATCCCTTCCTGTTGGGTAATGACGGGATCAGATATCTGGAGGATGAATTCATCTGGAACGGATACCTGGCGCACTTCAACGGACTGGCGGTGCGTGCCCGCAGACTTTCCCAGAGAGACTACGAAACGGGAAAGCCCATCGTTATTATGTGGCCGGACGCACCAGCTCCGGACGAATCGACGATTGAGCTTTATTTCAATGAACGGCTGGTGAAATATCCAACATCGTTTATGGGGCATATGGCTGTCAACGTCAGCGGTGAAATATTCAACTTTTCACACCTGATCAACGAAAATGAAGTCATGAAGTCCGAAGAATATTTTTTCCGGCCCGCACTGGGCGAATTTGCGCCGCATCCGGTCAGTGGACGCGACAACACGGATGATCCCCAGAAGCCTTACTATGACAAATTCGGCAGGCTTTTCATGCGGACCATTCACGTCCTGAGAATCACAGGCCTAGACACGCAAAAATTCTCTCAGCTTTTCCACGATGAACTGGATATGATTAGAAACACGCCGGCCGATCCGAAAAAACCCGGGGCATACAGAGATTTTAATATCCTTACCAATAGTTGTTCTACGATCATCAGAGACGGATTTAAGAAATACGGTTTCAAAAACATCCGGGGCATCTTCCCGCGCGATCTTTTTGTGAATATTTCCTATTTCTTTTTAAAACAGCTGGAGCATCCGCAGATAAAAGCTTCCTGTCATACGCTTCAACAACTCAAGGTTCCGGAGGCTGCTGCGAGCGCCCTGCCGCCTCTTTTGAATCCATTGAACCTTGTAAAACATCGCATTATGCAATCATCTTAACAGTCCGACGCAATGTTGATGAAGATTTTAGCTATCTTTTTCCCCTGTCCCGTTGTCCGCGCATGAACGCACATGTGAACCGGCGGGCGTTTTAGATGGGAAAACATAGCGAACGGCGCGCTCGTACAAAAGATAATCCCATGCCCAGTTGGTGAGGACCATCACCCGGTTGCGAAAGCCAATTAAATTGAAGAGATGGATAATGAGCCACATCATCCAGGCGATAAATCCTTTGAATGTTTTTTCCCCGATAGCCACCCCCGCCGCCTTGCGGCCGATGGCAATCATCGATCCTCTGTCTGCATAATGGAAGGGTTCAGGCGCTTGCCCGGCAATCTGGCGCACAACATTTTGCGCGGCTTTTACACCGGACTGAATGGCAACTTGCGCGACCATCGGCAGCACGCGTTGATCCTCTTTGATGGCGGCCAGATCACCGATTACATATATGCGGTCGTCATTCACAATCTGGAGCGAGTCGCGCACCGGTACGCGTCCATCAAGGCCGACGGGAATGCCGGAATCGTCGGGAAGGTCCTCTCCCCGAACACCCGCCGTCCAGACGACCGTATGGGTTAATATCGTCTCCCCGCTTTTAAGGATAGCCTTCTCCGGCGTCACTTCGGCAACCGCCTTGTTCAGTAGCACACGCACCCCCATATTGCTTAACTGCCGCACCGTGTAATCGCGGATGTTCGCGGGCATGGGCGCGACCAGATATTCGGCGGCCTCCAGTAAAATGATCGTCACTTCAGAAAAATCGATCGTCGGATAATCCTTGACCAGCGGACCGGAGATGAGTTCAGCCAGCGCCCCTGAATATTCCACGCCGGTTGCCCCGCCGCCCACAATGACAAATGTCAGCAGGGCCTTCCTTTTATCCGCATCTGTCTCACGCGATGCCGCTTCAAAGCAGCAGATGATATGATTTTTCAGTGCGACGGCCTCTTCGAGCGTTTTGAGAAAATAGGCGTGCCCGGCGACGCCCGGTATGCCGAAAGTGGATGTGACACTCCCGGTGCCGATAATCAGATAATCGTAATCAAGCGTTGCTATGTCGGTTTCAATCCGGCGGTTTTGCCGGTCAATGCGCTTTGCGTGCGCCAAGAGAAATTGAATATTGGGAATTTTCCAGAAGACGCTGCGCACCGGATAGGCGATGTCCTCCGCGTCAAGCTCCGCCGCCGCCACCTGATAGAGAAGCGCCAGAAACGTGTGATAGTTGTTGCGGTCCACGACAGTCACATCGACCGGCTGGTTCGCGAGCGTTCGGGCGGCCCACAGACCGCCAAACCCCGCGCCGATAATCACGACTTTAGGTTTTTTATTCGTCGCTGCATTAGACATGGAGGAGCTTTTCCCTTCTCATCCCTTGTCTGACAAGGGGAAAGGATGAACGCATGCAGTTTCCTCCTTGTCCTGATTCCATCCCCCAAAAGGGGGATCCGGAATTATTTCTTTTTGGAGGCAACCTTGCGCAGGATCGCTGATTTTTTCTTTTTTATCTTCACGGGCGGTTTTGCCCTTTTCGCTTTTGCATGGGCTTTCGGATTTTTCACCGCCTTCTTGAACGGCTTTGTTTCTTTTTCCGGTTCCAGCGCCAGCTTTAACACATCGAGCATGTCGCTCACAAAATGGAAGGAAATGCTTTTTTGCACATTGGCCGGAATATCTTCAATATCTTTCCGATTCCATGCGGGCAGAATGAGCGTTTTAATTCCCGCGCGATAGGCCGCCAATACCTTTTCTTTAATGCCGCCAACCGGAAGCACTGCGCCGCGCAGCGTAATTTCACCGGTCATTGCCAGTTGCTTTTTGACTTTGCGGTTGGTGAGCAGGGAAGTCAACGCCGTAAGCATCGTCACTCCGGCCGATGGTCCGTCCTTGGGTGTCGCGCCCGCCGGTACGTGGATGTGGATGTCGAGATCGTCGAAGAAATCCGGATCCACCTTCAGCTCCCTGGCGTTTGTGCGGATGAAGCTCAATGCCGCAGAGACGGATTCCTTCATGACATCACCCAGCTGACCGGTCAGGGTCAATCCCTTTTTCCCCTTCATGGCCGTGGCTTCGATAAAAAGCACGTCGCCGCCGACGGGAGTCCAGGCCAGTCCGATGGCAATGCCGGGCCTTGTGATGCGCGCGTCTATATCCGTCGGGACACGGACCGGTCCCAGATAACGGGCGATGTCCTTC
>PHBN01000470.1 GCA_002840635.1 Deltaproteobacteria bacterium HGW-Deltaproteobacteria-1 | reverse complement strand
AGCCCTGAAGTTGTCTCCGAAACACTCAACGTCATCTGCAAATACCAGTCGGACCTGGAAAAAGTTCGCAAAAACATAGATCGGGTGGTTATCTGAAGGGCCGGGGTCTGCCGGCGTCCCGCATCCTGCGGGATTCTTGTCGTGGTGATTTATGGTCAACCTTATATCTCAATTTGTTTCCTGCTGCCGGGCCGCGGGTCTTCGAGTCTCCACCTCGGAGGTTCTCGACAGTCTCCGGCAGCTGCAGCTGATTGATCCGACCGACGAGCTGCAATTCCGGTCGCTGCTTCGCGCCAATTTCGCCAAGAGTCTGAGAGATCTGCAGCATTTTGACCGCCTC
Organism: Deltaproteobacteria bacterium HGW-Deltaproteobacteria-1; assembly: GCA_002840635.1. Lineage (GTDB taxonomy): Bacteria > Desulfobacterota > Syntrophia > Syntrophales > Smithellaceae > UBA8904. Next base: position 918 of record PHBN01000470.1, on the reverse strand, counting down.
TATCATCTGTTCTTTCACGAAATGCGGATCAATGCAGGCGACATGCGGTTGGCAGCCGATCAGACGGAGCAAATCCGGCAAGCGGCAGGCGCACTGATGGATCAACCCCACGACAACCCTGTTTACGAAGCAGTGGTAGACTTCCTGGCCGGCAACCCCATGACGCTGCTCGCGGAAATGCGCCGCATTCACATGGAATCAGATGACCAGACAGCACCCACCCGTTTTAACTTCGGGCCGCTGGCCAGCCGGTTTAATGTCCTGATGCAGATCAACACGGCGGCAACGGCTGCCTCCCTGCTCATCGAAGAAAACTACCTGAAAATGGATCCTGCTGCCCTGCAAAATCTGTCCTCTCATTTTGAAGAACGGCTGGATGCCGCGCGTTCCATCCTAATGTACGAACCCCGGCCCGGAGATACCGGTACACGGAAAGTGAAGACCTACGAGCAGCGGCTGAAGGATCTGGGAGAAAAAGCATTCTCATCCTTCACCCGCCAGGAAGTCGAAGAAATGCGGGAAGCCATAGACAAGCTGGTGCGGAAGCTGAAAAACATCATCAGCCGCCGCTATGCCGTGAGAGACCGGGGAAATCTGGACGTCAAGAAAACGCTCAGAGCATCCGCCAAATACAACGGCGTTCCCCTGGACATTAGATACCGCAGAAAAACTATGCGGAAAAGCCGGATTGTGACACTATGCGACGTATCCGGCTCCGTCTGGGCGGCTGCCCGCTTCATGCTCAACCTCCTCTATTCCCTTCAGGATTGCTTTGACAAGGTAAACAGTTTTGTCTTCATCGACCAGTTGACGGATGTCACAGGCATCTTTGAGGAGCAGGAAATCGCCGAGGCAATCCGCATTGTCATGGAAGAAGCGGACGTTCATTATGAAGCGCCGACGGATTACGGAGAAACC
>PHBN01000469.1 GCA_002840635.1 Deltaproteobacteria bacterium HGW-Deltaproteobacteria-1 | reverse complement strand
TGATCTTCGCAAATATGACGACGCGGTGGCGGACTACAATAAAGCAATTGAACTCAACCCCGGTGATGCGATTGCCTATCACAACCGCGGCAATGCCTATTATTATCTTGGAAAATATCAGGAAGCCATATCGGATTATAATAAAGCGACCGAACTGGATCCAAATATCCGTTCGGCATACAACAACCGCGGTGCTGCTTATTACGCTCTGGGTAAATATAAACAGGCTATCGTTGATCTGACCAGAGCGATAGAGTTGGAACCGCAATACGCGAGCCCGTATTATCGCAGGGCCCGCCTGTATTCCATGATGCGGAATGTGAAAGGCGCACTGCTTGATTTAACGATGGCCATTCAAATGAAATCCTCCTATAAAAATGATGCAAAGTCTGAGATTGATTTTGATAACATCAGGCATACACCTGAGTTCCGGCGATTAACGGGGCAATGACCCGGGGTTTTATCAGAGACTGAAAACGGATGATCGATGACGGTTCTTTGCTTTTTTTGATTCTTCTTTTAACATTCCGTGATTTTATGATAGAATAAATCATAAAATTTAATACGTGCATATATTTTGATCTGTTCATATCATCAAAGGAGAGAGGCCATGGCCCTGATCATGAATGTTGAAAGCAAATTACCCGGCTCCTATTTTGTCACGTTGAGCGGGCGGCTGGACGGGACAACGTCCCCGGATTGTGACGCAAGAATCAGTTCAATCCTGATTCCTTCAACAAAGACCATCCTTTTCGAGATGACGAATTTAGATTACATCAGCAGCATGGGGTTGCGCATTTTTCTGAAAGCGAAGAGGATGATCGAACAACAGGACGGCCATGTTTACATGATCAATGTGCAGCCGCAAATTGAAAAAGTGTTTGAGATTGCCAATATGCTGAACGGCATAAGACTTTTTGCCAGTATCAGCGAGGCGGACGCTTATTTTGACGCCATGCAGAAAAGTGTTTTGGAGTCTCTGAATTCGTGAGGATAAAAAGGTATGAGTGAACATATTGGAGGAGGAAAAATAGGGATGGTCAGCTCATCCTGGCCTGATCAACAAGAGATTTATATTTATTCACGAAAATAAAAAAATAAAGAAAGTGGTTGAGTTCTGGACGTTTTCTCCTGACCCGGTTCTGGCTGATTTTCGGGCGGCTGGTTATTCCATGAATGAAGATGAATAGAAAAGGTTTGCAGGGAAGTTCCGAAGACCGGTTATTGGTACGTAAAGAAAAAGATATTCACATCCAGTATGTAGGGGCATTGAAGAATGATTCAATTTAACAGCTTTAAGTTTCCTGTAATGATTGGCCTGGTTTGTGTTCTCGTTATTGCTGCTGTTTCCTGCGACGTTCGGACAACAAGGATCGGTGATATTATCAGTCATCCAAGAGATTTCGCCGGGAAAGAAGTTACCATTTCGGGTGAAGTAACAGAATCCTTCTCGATGATATTCATCAAATACTTTATGGTGCGGGATGAATCGGGTGAGATAGCGGTTGTCACGCAAAGAACGCTGCCTGCAAAGGGAGAAAAAATCAAGGTCAAAGGAAGCGTGAAGGAGGCGTTTTCCATCGGACCGGAAACAGCCCTGGTTCTCGTCGAGAAACCGGGAACAATGTAAACAGGCAAAACATCTGTAATAAAAATGTATTCAAATTTTCAGGGAGTTCAAAATGGCTGCTATTCAGTTTACACGAAATCACACGGACCATTCCACGGATAAGGGATTTCAGTTTGAGTTTTTTTGTGACCGCTGCGGTAACGGTTTTATGAGCGAGTTCAGGACGAACGCGACCGGTATTGCTGTCGGCGCGCTGAAAGCGGCAGGAGACATCTTCGGGGGGTTATTCAGCCAGGCAAGCAGGGGAAGTTACGAGATTCAGCGAGCCATTCTGGGACCGCAGCACGACAAGGCGTTTCGCGAAGCAATTGATGAAATCAAGGTTAACTTCCGCAAATGTCCCAAATGTTCGTCATGGGCATGTACCAGCACCTGCTGGAATGAGAAAAGGGGCCTTTGCTACGAGTGTGCGCCGAATGTGGAAACCGAACTGGCAGCCGCACAGGCGCAGGCGACTGTCGAACAGGTGCGGGAAAAAGTACAAAAAATTGATTTAACAAAGGACCTTGACGTCATAAGTGAAGCTGCGGCTCTGTGTCCCGTTTGC
>PHBN01000468.1 GCA_002840635.1 Deltaproteobacteria bacterium HGW-Deltaproteobacteria-1 | reverse complement strand
GTTTTTCTTAACAGATAAAAAACGAAATGCAAGAAATATTTTCAATTAAGTTAGATGTTTATGATTTCGCGCATCACGTCTTGACATGAATGAGCGGCAGGGCCAGATGGCGGCGGGAGGTTTCCCCTTTAAGCTGTGTCTGCTCACGGACAGTGGGCGCCCCCCGGCGGCCTTTGCCCAGCTTTTCCATCAGGTGCGTTGAACCGAGATGCACCGTGTGCTTGCCGAATTTTTGGGCCAGTTCATCGGCCACGGCATAAGCGTCCCGAATTTTTTCAGCCCGCACGGGATCATCAAAAAGCGTATACTGGATATTGCCGTCGGCGATGAGATCCAGAAGAATCACGCCCGTGGCGCGGTAAAGTTCGCCTGGCCGGTAACAGGCATGAAATAAATCACGGAGAACGCCGGAAAATTCCAGCGGGCAGGCGCAGGGCCGTGAAAGGGCCGCTTCACTGCCGGCCGTTTCAAAATTCTGCTTTTTCAAAAATATGATTATTTTCTTCGGCGCGAGCGCGTAGCGCCTTGCCTTGATGCAGGCCGATTCCATATTGCGCGCGAGCTGGGCGAAAAGATAATCGGCGGCAGACGTCGGGGGAGCAAACGTCCTGGTTTTGCTGATGGAGGCGTAAGCGCTTTTTTCATCCGATATGACCGGATAAACTGAATCGCCGCGCAGTTCCTGCCAGATTTCCACACCCGGCTTGGTGAATTTCTGACGCACGGTTTTTTCGGGAAGCCGGGCAAAAGCCAGTGCCGTGCGGATGCCGAGTTTTCCCAGATAATGGGTTGTGGCCGGCCCGATCCCCCATATTTTTTCCACCGGCAGATCGTTCAAGTATCCGGCAATGTCCCGCCCTTTGATCACGGTCATCCCCGCAGGCTTTTGATATTTGGATGCCACCTTGGCCAGCACTTTGGTGATACTCAATCCCACAGAAACGGTAATGCCCAGTTCCCGTTCAATTTCTTTTTTCATCTGGAGGGCAATATCTTCGTATGATAAGCGCAGGGCGCGGCGCATGCCGGTGATATCCGAAAAAGCCTCGTCGATGGAATATTCCTCAACATCGGGCGTGAAGCGCCGCATGACGGCAAACATCCGCCTGGAAAACAGGCTGTAGGTTTCATAGTCCGACGGCAGAACGACCAATCCCGGACACATTTTGCGCGCTTCATGCAGCGGAACGCCTCGCTTGATACCGATCCTTTTGGCCGCATAGCTCGCGCAGGCCACAATGCCGCGCTCGCCCCCGGTGATCAG
>PHBN01000467.1 GCA_002840635.1 Deltaproteobacteria bacterium HGW-Deltaproteobacteria-1 | reverse complement strand
CGAAGTCAAGGAACAGTTTCAGCTCATGCTGGAATATTTCGGCCAATCACCGATCATTGTGCGTTCCAGTTCGCTTCTGGAGGACGCCTTCGGCAACGCCTTTGCCGGAAAATACGAAAGTTATTTCTGTCCCAACCAGGGAACACCTGAAGCACGCTACAGGAATTTCGAAGAAGCCGTCCGCAAAATATTTGCTTCCACCATGAAGGAAGACGCCCTGACCTATCGTCTGCAGCGCGGCATGGCCCAGGAAGATGAACAGATGGCGCTTCTTGTTCAACGCGTGTCGGGTTCTCACCGCAACACCTATTTTTTCCCTGATCTGGCGGGCGTCGGTTTGTCCTACAATACCTTTGTCTGGCAAAAAGGCATGGACCCGAAAGCGGGTATGCTGCGCATCGTCTTTGGATTGGGGACCCGGGCGGTCAATCGTGTGGAAAATGACTATCCGCGCATCGTTGCGCTCGATGCACCGCTGATGAAGCCTTACACCAAACAGGAGGACATGAAACGATTCTCACAAAACGAAGTGGATCTTTTGAATCTTCAGGAAAATGTTTTTCAAACGCTTCCGGCAGCGGACCTGCTTACCCATGACATCGAAGCACATCTGGACCTGATTGCCACGCGCGATATGGCCGCAGCCGAATACCTGCAATCCGTGGGCAAACAGGCCAAAGACAGCTGGATACTGACCTTCGACGAGTTGCTCGAAAACACATCATTTGTCCAGACCATGTCCAGGATGTTGAAAAAACTGGAGCAGGTTTACCGCTATCCGGTCGACATCGAGTTCACTGTAAACTTTAACGCTCAAGGCAAACCCCAGATTAACCTCTTACAATGCCGTCCCTTTCAGACCAAGGGCCATTACAGCCGCGTGGAGCTGCCGGGAAAAATCAGCAAATCAAAGATACTGCTGCAACAGGAGGCCAACTTTATGGGCGGCAGTGTTTATCAGGCCATTTCCCGTATTATTTATATTGATCCCAAGGGGTATGCCGGGTTAAGTCTTTCTGAAAAGCACGAGGTCGCCAGGCTGACTGGCAAATTAAACAGGCAGATTGGCAAGCGAGAAGTGATGCCGACTATTTTACTGGGCCCGGGACGATGGGGGACAACCACACCTGCGATGGGTGTTCCGGTTACGTTTTCGGAAATCAATAATGTCACGGCTATCGGGGAAATCGCCTATCAGGACGGCGCCTTGATTCCCGATCTGTCCTTTGGCACGCATTTTTTCCAGGACATGGTGGAAATGGAT
>PHBN01000113.1 GCA_002840635.1 Deltaproteobacteria bacterium HGW-Deltaproteobacteria-1 | reverse complement strand
AGGCGATAGCAACGCTGACAAAAATGAGCCATCTCATGTTCGAGTCACACTTAACAGAGATTGGAAGAAAGGCTCGCGAAGAGCTACAGAAAAACAAAGCGGAGGTTCCGGAATGAATAACAATGATCATAAGGCAGCCTTCAACCGGGCCCTGGCACGCATCATCGGCAAGAACATTCGATCCTCGAGTTCAAAGGCCCTGGTCTCCGAGATTGCGAAGGAAGCCATAAACAACTGGACCAAAGACAGCACATTCAAGAAAAAACTCGCTGCTCCTGCTCTGTGGGCTGCGAAAAGGATCGGCAGGCCGGGCAAGGACGAACAGGATAAGGCAATGGCCATGGCAGCCGACATGGGGACCCTCCTGACCACACTGGCCCGCAAGGTCAATGCCGGGCAGGCAAGCAAAATTTGCAATGATAAAACAAGGGGAGAGGCCATCGACGCGTTCCTTCAGAACACGGATTTCGGCGAGGTTCTGGAGATGATCGAAGGGGCTGATCCGCATGTGATAGAATCCATCAGAGCACTCAATGAGCAGCTCTGGAAGTATCCGGCCAAAGTCGGCACGCTCACCTTAATGGCCATTGCGCTCACGAACACCTCCATAAAGGGCGCCCGGGAAATCATGCGGCCTATTGAGGAACAGTTCAGCCCCGATCTATTGGCAGATCTCATCCTCTCCATGATCAGGGATCTCAATGGGGCAAATGCCGCAACACTGACCAATACCGTATTCGAACTTATCCGCAGAGTCCATACCGGCAGCCTCCTTATCGGCAAGGGCGGCAAACCCCTGTTCCAGAAGTACCTCACCGGCTTTCTCAAGGATTACTTCTCTGCCATGGATCCCGAACTGTTAAAAAAGGTTCGGATCTGTCTGGCTGAAGACAAAGAAAGCATTGCGAATGCCAAATCTGAAGCACTCGATGCCAATCCCCGCATTGTGCTGTCCGTGCTTTCATCACTGGGCAAGGTTAAAAATTCTGAAGTCAGGGGGAAAGCCCGCAAATTGAAAGTTCTGGAAGACATTGACAGGGCCGGATTCAATGCTGCCGTATCGGAGAGTGTGTCGGACCTTGATACCTATGAGGTTGCCGGACTCATCAATACGGCATGCAGGGTACTCAATCAGATCCATGACGCCAAGCCCGATATCGTCGGAAACCTGGTGGGGGGGATTGTAGATTCAATGGATTCCGAGCAGATCAGGCGGACCTTCCAATGGCTGATTCCGGACCTCGTGGAGGCGCTCAGACCCCTTGCCCCCATTATCGTTCCCGAGATTATCAAAGGCTTCAATGAACTTGCGATCCAGGAAGATGGAGCCGGTATTTCCTTAACCTTTGCCCAGGGGGCTGAGAAATGATCAACAACATGAAAGAAGCGGCCCGGAGTCTGCAAAATGACTTTGTCCAGAAAAGGAAAAAGGACGGAGGCAAGGTTGTGGGATACTCATGCACCTTCATACCCGAAGAGATTCTCCATGCTGCCGGTTTGCTGCCCTTCAGGTTGCGGGGTATCGGCACGACGTCGATGTCCATCGGGGACTCCTACTTTGGGGCGGTGAACTGCAGTCTTCCCAAATGCATGCTTCAGCTGGCCGGTCAGGGCTCATACCGGTTCCTGGACGGCGCGATTATCACCAATGGCTGTGATTCCATGCGCAGGCTGGAGGAGTGCTGGAGAAAAGCAAGCGAGGATTATCCGGGAACGCTTCCGGAATATTACAAGTACTTCGCCGTTCCCCACAAGTCCGTGGATTACAGCGTCGAGTTTTACAAAGAAGAACTGGGCGGCATGATGGAAACACTGGAACAGCATTTCAAGGTGAAGATTTCAGAGGATAGCCTGAGAAAGTCCATCAGGCTGTACAATGAAGGGAGAACCTGCCTCCAAAAACTCGATGAGCTAAGACAGAACCGGGATGTTCCGATCTCCGGCGAAGATGCCATGGCCGTTCTCATTGCCGCCCATGCAATGCCCCAGGAACAGTTTATCGTTATACTCAAGGATCTTATCGAGAAACTGAAAAAGGCGCCTTCCCTGTCAGATGGGAAAAAAAGGCTCATGCTTATGGGGAGCGCAAGCGACGACATGGACTTCATCCGCACAATCGAGGAAGCCGGCGCCATCGTGGTGGCGGATACTGTATGCTACGGTTCGCGCACCTACAGCGTCCTTGTCGATGAGCAATCGGACCCGGTCCACGCGCTGTCCTCCCACTATCTGACCCACAGCATCTGCCCCCGCATGCTCGGCTACTACAAGACCAGGCGTGCCTATGTCATGGATGTGATCAGAAAGGCAAATGTGGATGGAGTGATTCTTCAGAATGTGCGTTTCTGCGATCTGCATGGATCGGAGAACGGCATTTTCGAGCGGGACCTCGAGTCTGCAGGGATACCCTGCATGAGGCTCGAGCGCGAGTATGGCCCTCTTTCGGAAACCGGCAGGATCAGTATGCGCATTGATGCGTTTATGGAGAGGATTACCGATCCCGTCTTCCCGATCAACAAGGTCATGTATCAGGACCCGGAGGTGCAGCAGCATCTCCATTCAAAATGATCAGCCGGCCTGATGGAATAGGCCTGCAAGGAGGTTAGGATGTGCGAGTTTGATAAGATAACCGTGACGATGGATGTATTGTGCGAAATCGCAATGGATGACGGCAGAATGCTGGCAGAGAGGCAGAGGGCAGTCGATGCACTCACCCTCTTCAGGGAATCCCTTCAGACACTGGAATACATCTTCCGCAAGACCGATCTGGACATCATCAAACAGCGCGCCGGCCTCTATATCCAGCGCATGAAATCCGGAGCACATATCAGCATGTCAGCAGTTTAAGAGGGGGGCGGAGCATGAAACAGGAAACGCGGGAATACAACTTCGACTGGATGCTCTGGTCGAGCGTCACGTCGGGAAGCAAGGTCATGGACGGGACCAGGAAGGAGTACCAGGCCCTGCTCCGCCTCATACCGAATTTCAGGAGTGTGATCGATGCCCTGATCAGTCAGGGTGAGCCGGGCAGGCTCTATATGAAGATGGGCGCGGAATATCTCGACGACATCAAGACCGTGCATGAGAAAGGCAAGAAGCTCTGCTTCGGAACGTTCGTCGCGGCAAAGGATCTTTTCTATGCCTTTGACAATGTGGTCCCCGCATGGGCCGAGTTACTGACCGTGTATGGAACCATGATGATGCGGAGGGGCACGGCGGAATACATGGATTACTGCTGCGAGGCCGGTTTCACCGAGACGTCGTGCTCGGCCCAGCGCGGTTCGGTGGGCGCATACCTGGCCGGCCTGACCGAAAGGCCTGATTTCCTCATCTGCGGGGCTCCGGGCATTTGCGACACCAATGCCAACGCCATGCAGTTCATGTCCGAATATCTCGACATCCCGCTTTTCCAGCTCACCTTTCCGTCAAATCTGACAGGCAAGAGAATCACTGACTACCAGCGCAGGGACTACAAGGCCCTGATTGCATTTATTGAAGAGCATACCGGGTCCTGCCTGGATGAAGACAAACTCAGGTCCGTCCTCGAAGAGCACAAGCGTCAGGATGAAATCATCAACGAGATCTTTGATCTTTCGAGGCTGAAACCCTGTCCCATGCCGCCCATTTTCAACCTGTTCCTGTATAGCGGGAAGCTCCAGTCGTCGGGCAGGAAATCATTCACCACTCTGCTTGAATCCATGCTCGACGTCGTGCGCGAGAATGCTGACCACTACACCACGGACGGCCGGTTCTGGCAATGGGTTGACTCCCAGGACATCAGTCTCCTGCCCACGCTCATATTCACCTTTTTCAACAAGGGCATCAATTATGCGGAAGGCCGGGAGGATCAGACCTACGAGATGAATACCTCCACCATGGATGCCATGATTGACTCGCTGGCGGACATCAACTCGCGCATGCCGATGGTCAAACAGCTCAGAGGTCCTTACGATGCGACCGGCATGTGGCGTGACGATCTCTTCTTCATGTCCAAGATCATGCAGCCGGACCTGGCAGTCTATGTCGGCAGCATGGGTTGCAGGAACAGCTATGGCGCCAACAAGCTGATCCAGCGCGATGCTGAACGCTTCGGCCTTCCTACACTGCTTCTGTTTGCGGACGCCTTTGACGACCGCGTCGCCTCATGGGAGTTCTGCGTAGACAAGATCAGCGAGTTCATGCATGTGAGGGGGATTGTCTCATGATTGCTGCTGGATGCGATGTCGGCTCCCTGACCACCAAGGCGGTCATTCTGAACAACACACGGTTACTTGGCCATGCCATTGCAAGGTCCTCAATCAACCCCGAAAAATCAGCGGCCGAGGTGATAGAAAAGGCATTGAAGGCCGCACGTCTCACATTTGATGACATCGGGTTCTGTGTGGGCACGGGTTATGGCAGGGAGCGGATCGAGTTTGTGAAAAAAACCGTGTCCGAAATATCCTGTCATGCGAAGGGCGCCCATTTTCTCCAGCCGTCCGTCCGTACGATCATTGATATCGGTGGCCAGGACTGCAAGGCCATCCGTCTGGATGCAAAGGGGGAGATCGTCAAGTTCATCACCAATGACAAGTGTGCGTCAGGCACCGGCAGGTTCCTTGAGGTGATGGCAAAGCTTCTGGGGCTCAAGCTGGAGGAACTGGGAAGCATCTCAAGCCAGGCTACACGCCCCATCAATCTTGCCTCCACCTGCACGGTATGGGCCCAGGCCGAGGTCATCATGCACCTCAACGAAGACATGTCCAGGGCGGATCTGGCCGCAGGAATCAATGAGGCCATGGCCGCACGGGTCGCCATCCTGGCCCGTTCCGTGGGGATCGAAAAGGATGTATGCATGAGTGGCGGCGTGGCAAAAAACACCGGCGTCCTTGAAGCCATGGAAAAGCAGTTGGGCGTTCCCATGCGCAGGCTCAGAGTGGATCCCCAGATGATGGGCGCTCTGGGGGCGGCTGTATTTGCCCGGGAAAAAATGGGAGGAAAATAATGTTTATAGCAGGATGCGATATCGGCTCTTTGAGCGCCAAGGCCGTCATCATGAAAGACGATTGCATTGTCGCCTCTTCCGTCATATTCGCGCGCCCCGAGCCCGGAGAATCGGCCCGGGTGGTCATGGGTGATGCCCTGGAGAAGGCCGGATTGACCATGGAAGACATCTCCTGTTGCGTGGGGACCGGTTACGGCAGGAACGGCATCCCCTTTGCCCGTACCGTGGAATCGGAGATCACCTGCCACGGCAAGGCAGCCCAGTGGCTAAAGCCGCAGGTCCGTATGGTCATAGACATCGGGGGCCAGGATGCAAAGGCTATCAGGATTGATGAGACGGGCAAGGTGGTGCGCTACGCATACAATGACCGGTGTGCCTCCGGAACGGGAAGGTTTCTCGAGATAATGGCAGCTTCCATGGGCGTGGATCTTGACGCCATGGGTGATATCTCATCTCAGGCGAAGAGCCCCGTCTCACTGTCCAACCAGTGCGTGGTCTTTGCCGAGACCGAAATCATATCGCTCATCAATGCGGGCAGGGAACTTCCGGATATCGTGAACGGCCTGCACAAGGCCCTGTCCCACCGGGTGGCATCTCTGGCCAGGAGCATCGAACTGGACAGCGAGATCACCATGACCGGGGGAGTGGCGAAAAACCAGGGCATGTTTGACGCCCTTCAGGATGCCCTCGGAGTAAAACTGGTCCGGATGGATACGGACCCACAGATCATCGGCGCCGTCGGGGCAGCCCTTCTGGCCGGTCAAAAAGCTGCCGGGAACGGGTAACAGACATCATGGAGCTCTTTACCGATACCATTTCAGCCGTGCGTACTTTCGTCAACCAGGCATCAGGAAAAAAATCCTGGGCGGCTGAAAAGAAATCCTCCTGGCCCGAAGGCGGCGGACGGAATATCGTGCTGAAGGAAGACCTGGGCCTGGAGCTGGGCAGCCCGCAGAAGGAGTCTCTATCCTGTCTTCTGTGGACGCATGACCTGGCTTCCATTGAAAATGGCAGGATAACCCTCATGGGGCCCGACTTCACGGAGAGCATGGGAGAAAGCCTTCCCTTCGGCAAGGTAGTGCTGGCGGGCGTGGAAGGCTTCACGGAAGACAATGCCTATGACCTGCACAAAGATTTGGATTTTCTGAGGTACAGCATCGATCTCAAGGGTTTCATGATGAGGTCTGTATCCCAGTACATGCGGGAGTGGTGCAGGATCAGCAGCACAGCGATTCGGGACGGCTTCTCTGCACGCACCCTGGGTTCGGCGCTGATCAACCTTTTTCTTGAAAAACCGTTTGTGAGGGCCGCGGAAGTCATCTACCTCACCTCCAGTTCTGAGGATGTGATCCGGCTCAGGGAGATTACCTCCGGGGCGGAAAAGGTCATCGCGGCCATGAACAAGATGGCTTCGGAGATGGATTTTGAATGTGAGAGCTGCGACTACCAGGAGGTATGTGACGATGCCTCCCAGCTCAAGGCCATGAGGGACAGGCTCATGAAGAAGTCACAGGAGGCATGCGTTGACTGATACCAGGATAGTGGCAATGTGCGGCAAGGGTGGCGTGGGAAAGACCTCGATTTCCGCGCTCATGGTAAAAAAACTTTCCGAATCGAACGGCAGGAGGATTCTTGCCATTGATGCGGACCCTGCCGTGGGACTTGCAACGTCACTGGGCATCTCCGTGCGCAGGACGGTAGATGACATCCGCAAGGACCTCATTAAAAAGATCCAGGCCGGTGATGCTCCGGGGAGCCGTCAAACGCTGGAGCTGCTTGATTACGAGGTGTTCAATGCACTCGAAGAGCGTGACGGGTATGCCCTCCTTGCCATCGGAAGGCCTGAAGACGAGGGCTGCTTCTGCAAGGTCAACAACCTGCTCAAGGACATCATCCATGATCTGGCCGGCAAGTTCGATATCGTGCTCATTGACGGAGAGGCAGGCATCGAACAGATCAACAGGCGCGTCATGAAGACCGTGGACCACCTGGTCCTTGTCTCGGACACCTCGGCAAAAGGCATCGGCGTGGCCAATACCATAGCCCTCGTGGCCTCTGATAAAAAGGCCGTCGACTTCAAACACATGGGACTTGTGCTCAACCGCGTGAGGAATGAAGCAGAGGCCCGCAACATCAGCACGAGAACAAACCTGGAGATTTACGGATGGCTCTGTGATGATGAGGCCATCAGGGATTTCGATTTCAGGGGTGCCCCCCTGACAGCCATGCCCGGAAACTCGCCGAACCTGAGCACTGTCCTGGACATCCTTAAAAAGATGGACCTGATTGCATAAATGCTGTGGGCCTGGAGGGAATACATTGAATACAGAGAAACCGAAGATCATGAAGGTGTTTGACGAGCTCCTGGAAAATCCCCAGAACCGTCTGGTCGAGCAGGCGGCACAAAGCGGGCGCATACCCATCGGGTATTCCTGCTCATTCGTGCCCGAACCGCTTCTCATGACGGACAGGCTCTTCCCTGTGCGTCTCCATGCCATGGGAGTGACAGGGACGGAGCTCGCCGACAATTATCTCTCCAGCCTGCTGTGTTCATACACCCGGAGCATCCTTGAGTTTGCCATGGATGACCGGTACGACCTGATCCGGGGATGGGTATTCGTCCCGTCGTGCGCGCACATGCAGCGACTCACGGACAACCTTGACTATCTCAAGAAGCCTTCCTTCATCCATGTCATCGACGTGCCCCGTAAAGTAAACAGCGCCACCGTGGCATGGCAGACAGAAGAGCTCCGTATGCTTGCAGACAGGCTTTCAGAGCATTTCAACGTCGACACAAGTGATCATGCGCTTATGAAGGCCATCGACGAGTGGAATCATTTCTGCTCCGTTGTGAGCAAAATCGGAGAATTAAGGAAAAGACCGAATCCTCCCATCACAGGGACCGAGTTTCATAGTGCGGTTATGGCGTCCCTTGCCTCACCCAAAGACCTTATACTTCCTTACCTCGAGACCCTGCACGATGAGATCAAAAATCAGGACACTAAAGGGAAATATCGTGCCCGTCTTATGGTGGCGGGCGGCCATCTTCATGACCCTGAGTTCATCCGCGTCATCGAGTCCCAGGGCGGACTTGTGGTAGCCGACCGCTTCTGCACCGGCTCCATACCCGGCCTCAATCCCGTCAAGGTCAATGGTGACCCCTTCAGGGCACTGGCGGAACAATCCTTTGAGAAGGCGCTCTGCCCGCGCATGATGGAAGATTTCGAGCGCCGTCTTAAACTCATCATGGATACGGTGAAGGAATACAAGGTGGACGGTGTTGTGCTTGAGGTTATCAAATTCTGCGACCTCTGGGGAGTGGATGCCATGCCGCTTGTGAGCGCCCTGCGCAACGAAGGGATACCAGTGCTGAAACTGGAGCGTGAATACCGCCTCGGCGGTGAAGGCCAGCTGCGCACCAGGGTCCAGGCATTCATTGAGAGTATGGGCAGATAGTGGTTTGAAAATGGAGGAGTCCCGGAAATGACAAACACACGTGCATACCCCGAGTCCCTGGTCGCGAGGCTCTCGGAGACGGGCAAGAGGTTATGGCAGACATCCCTGCCGGAATATCTCATGAACTCACCGGACCTGAATGCCGCGCTTACCTATACTCACCGGACCTGAATGCCGCGCTTACCTATATGAAATACTGGGCGCTCAACTACAACGAAATCGGAAAGTTCGGAATCGAATGTGCTGTCAGGCTCGGACCTGCGGGTGCCATCCGGATGATCATCAACAGCCCCTGGCTTTTGACCCTGCTCAAGATTAACGGCCTGATGAGGCGTTATGGCCGCGGCAGGAAAGGTCTGTACCTGGAGTCTGTCTGCATGACACTCAACACCATCGTCACAGGAACCAACGACACCCTGAGACAGATGTTTTTTTCTCCCGACAGACTGGTCATCATCGAGGATCTGGTGCCAACGGATATCATGCATGCCATGGGGCTTGCCGCCTACCAGCTCGAGGGAATGGGAATCATGCTTCCTATCATCGATCAGAACGCGGCCACGAAGTACATCGACGAGGCGGAAAACGAGGGCATGAATCCCGATGCCTGCAGCCTGCCCAAGACCACCGTAGGCATGGTCCTTAAGGGCCACATGCCCAAGGGTCTTGCTCTCGTGAGTTCAAATCTTCCCTGCGATGCAGGGGCAGCCTCATATTCCTTCTTTCAGCGCGCGTACAATATTCCTATCTACAGAGTCGATGTGCCATACCATTTCTACAATGAGCGGGCCGAGAACCTTTTCATTGAAGATGTGAAGGGCATGATTGTCTGGCTCGAAAAACACACACCCGGCCGCATGGACTGGGATCGTTTCCGGGATATCTGCGAGAACCGCAACCGCATGCTGGAACTTGAGCTTGAGCTGTGGGACATGCTGCGCGCACGGCCCGCCCCTCTTGCGTCAGAG
>PHBN01000466.1 GCA_002840635.1 Deltaproteobacteria bacterium HGW-Deltaproteobacteria-1 | reverse complement strand
GACGCAATATTTTGCCGAATCGATTTTATACGATGAGGATAACCGGGAAATCGCCCGGGGCAGCGGCACGTTTGTCCGGGGTAAAACAAAACTGACGCCAGAGATAGGGTATCAATAGCCCATAGGCTATCTAACCCTGCTGTTCCAAAAACTTCCTCCGAAACGTCAGCGGGTCCCGAATGGCGGCAAACGGCTCTCTCGTGCTGCCGGTTCCCATGATGACAATCGTTCCATATCCCAGGATGCGTCCCAGGATACTCTGGATGACGTTGATGGATTCGATCTTGGAATGATTCATTTCAAATGTGTTGCGGGAAATAAATCCGGTCTTGATAATGAGGCGCTTATTGGTGACGGCAAACTCACTCGTCCAGTAAGCGATGAGCGGAGCGATAAACAATGTCAGGATTCCCTTTAAAGATATGAACGTGATCCAGTGTAATTTCGTTTCGTAGACTACATTTTCGCCGCTGATCAGGTTGCTGTTAACATAACTGCCCATTGTAATTTTCTCCCTTGTTGGTTTTGTCCATACGAAACCCGTAAAAAAAAGAATAACCCAATCAAATTTGTCATTCCCGCGCATACCCTGAAGGGCTCGAGTGCGGGAATCCAGTAATATAAAAAATTCCTGGATTCCGGGTCAAGCCCGGAACGCGTGACCTGAAAGGTTATGACAGAACCCTTAGTTGTGCAAATCTCTACACCCTGGACAGGCTACAACATTTATTAAATTTAATTCCACCGGACTGTTCGATGTAGCTGCAGGAACATCCGGTCACACTTAATAGAACTTTTGGCAATCAGCGCCAGGTAATCTGCGGTTCATTGCGTCTGGGGATCCGGTGATAGGTATATTGCGGGTATCCCAGCATCACCGCTCCATAACATTGATGGCTTGCAGGCAAATTTAATGCTTTGATCAAAGGTTCATACAGACCGGCTGCCGCCGTAAAATAACCGGCCCAGCAGGTGCCCAATCCTTTGGCGTAAGCATAGAGTTCCAGATAGGTTAGAGCAATGCCGCAGTCCGCTTCGGGAAAAGACAGATCGGAAGGGCTGTGCGCTATAATCAGATGCGGCGAGCCCCGCATGATGCGGTCCCGGCCGTTATCCCAGGCATTGACAATACGCTGAAAACGCGTGACCGTCGCTTTATCGGTTGTCAGGGGAAGCATCATTTTCATAAAATCAATCACCAGTGCGGCCAGATGATGAACGTCGTCGGGCTTTTGAAAAACCATCCAGTGAACCTGTTGCTTGTTGCTG
>PHBN01000465.1 GCA_002840635.1 Deltaproteobacteria bacterium HGW-Deltaproteobacteria-1 | reverse complement strand
CAGGCGACTGTCGAACAGGTGCGGGAAAAAGTACAAAAAATTGATTTAACAAAGGACCTTGACGTCATAAGTGAAGCTGCGGCTCTGTGTCCCGTTTGCGGTGCCCGTACCCAGGGGGCGAAGTTTTGCCCGGAATGCGGAAAGCCGCTCCGGCCGAAGAACGAGTGTCCCCGCTGCGGGACAAAAACAGAGGCAGGGACAAAATTTTGCCCGGAATGCGGCAACAAGATGACCTAAACTTATGAATTCGTTTTCAGGGACGTTCGAATACCTGGACCCGGCAGGGAGCGTAATCCGGAGTGGCGCATGCAGTCTCACGATCGACGGCGCCGATTTCCGTCTTATCCCCGAAACGGGTCCTGCGCTCGCGATGGATTTAGGCGACATTGATATATTTTCTCCCGGTGATTACCGGATATCCCTCAAACTCTATACGGGAAACAGCATAGTGTTAAGCCGGCTGGGCAAAACGTTTCAGAACCTGTGCCGCGAATTTCAGGAAGCCTATCACAGACGTCTCCTGCAATGTCTCCTGCTGGAAGATCTGGAGGAGATTGGGCGATTCGACGGATTTATTCAACTGGATTTATCCGGTGATGGTTTTTCGGGTCCGGCGCAGCTGAGAATCTGCAGGAGCAATCTGGTGATCCTGCCTGATACAACCAGAGGACTGCACTGGAGGTTGAGCGATATAGAGAGCATCGACTTTGACGAGGCCGCATACCGACTGGAGCTTCGGTCAGGAACCGGACGAATCATCATCACGAAGCTGGCAAAACGAACTCGTGAATTCATGGAATGTCTGAAATCAGCGATTCATGATCTTTCAGAAAACAAAGCTGTCATTCTTCATTCTCTTTTCCCATTTCTTTCTCCGGACCAGTTTATGGGGCTTACCGGATTGATGAAGGAAGGCCATGCAATCCAGGTTTCGAGAATGGAGGCTGTTCATCCCCGGATAAAGCCGGTTTTGATAGAAAAGACCGTTTGCGGCAGCATGAAACCTTATTTTGATTTTCTGGAGAAACGGCTGGCAGTGAAAGGTGATTTCTTCACAGGTTTCAAAATGATCAGGCCGGAAGGGCAAAACGATACAGCAGGCGGTGGATCAAATGAAATATCCGGCAGTGGGAATGAAGGAACAGTCCCGGAAGAACCGGAAGAAGAAAATAATGCGGCATCTGATGCCGGCCGCGAAGAAAGTGATGACAGTCAGCCTCAGGTGCTTCACTGGTTTCTGTTTCCTCTTTCCACAAAACCCGATCCGAAAG
>PHBN01000464.1 GCA_002840635.1 Deltaproteobacteria bacterium HGW-Deltaproteobacteria-1 | reverse complement strand
CGTCTCGCAGCGGAAAATGGCAAACCGGGACAGGTTTATTTCATCTCTGACGATCGTTCATACACCATCGAGGAAATCGTTGACGCCATCGCATCGGAAATGGGCACGTCGGTGGTCAAACCTCACATACCGGTGCGACTGGCGCTCCTTATGGGCCTGACGTTCGAGATCTTAAGCAAATTATTTCGGTTTTATCCGTTCGTCATCCCCCAGACCGGCCGTCCTCCCTTTTCCAGAAAAACGGTTGAATGGACTTCGGAAAGCAGGTTGTTCTGCGATATTTCAAAAGCAAGACACGAACTCGGATACAGGCCACCCTACAGCCTCGGAGAAGGCATCCGTCAGACGGTTGATTGGTACAAAAAGAAGGGATATCTGAAATAATTCACTTCCTGCCGCATACTCCAGCACCTCATTCAAATGGAACTTCCCTGCTTCCACCAACCGGTCTCTTTCAAGTTTTGCAGCTGTACCCGATGAATATCGGCATACGATTAATTTTGCACTTCATGTCAATATTTCGCTGACTGCTTCATAAACATCATCAGGCGTAATGGACTGCATGCATTCATGGTACAGACGGTTATTGCACACGCTTTCATCGCAATTCATCCGGTATGGACAGTCTTTTTCGACGACTCTAAATCTAGTTCCATATGGCCCGGTTTCGATACTTTTAGACGGGCCGAAGATGGCAACCGTCGGGGTTCCCGCAGCCGCAGCCATGTGCATCGGTGCGCTGTCGTTGCAGATCAGAAGTTGAGCTTTCGCGATCACCTCATACAACTGCCTGATGGATGTCTTGCCGGCCAGCATTACCGGCCGATTCTTCATCAGCGCGACAACTTCATTCACAATCTCAAGCTCCGAACCTGAGCCGAGGATCACCAGCGGCAGGCCGAACTTCTCGATCATGCGGTCATACAGGCTTGCGCATCGATCCAGAGGCCATCTTTTCAGATGAAGGCGGCTGCCTGGATGGACACAGATGAAAGGAGTAGAAACACCGTTACGCGCCAGCAGCTGTTCCACTTCCTTTTTTTCCGCCGCAGTCGTGTATACACCCCAGCGTAAAACACTTGTATCGCATTCCAGGAATCTGGCCAGGTCAAGATGGTATTCCACTTTGTGTTTCACTTTTTCAAAAGGCACAACATGCGAAAGGAAACACCCACCGCCCCTTCAGCATCGGCAGCGTCATAATGACATCACCGATATACGCAGTTCGGATCAACAGAATCTGTTTAATGTCTTCCGGGCAGATCGGCTTGTTCTTTTTTGTGAATAGCCGGACCGGGAAAGTCATTAAATTGAAAAGGCCGTCCGCCAGGATCGTTAAAACACGCTTTTTACGGTTGATGATTTTGTACACGTATCCCATCTTTATTTATGCAGATCGTTAAGTTAAATCCGTATTTACGATGTTCATGAATAAACGACGCCGGAGAGAAAAGAATGCGCCTGTCGATTTAATCAACCACCTCGCAGTAAGCAACGGATTATTAATACTTTTCTCACAGCAGCGGGATTAAAAGGCGGGCGGTCTTGATGATGTCAATCCTTTATCAACTTTTCCGATCATTGAAATTCTTTTTCGAATAGCTTTCCAGTCTCCGCGGATCACTGCTTTAAAAACTTTGGCAATTTTCGAAGCCAGGCGTATTCCGTCTTCAGCTACTCTTAAGAATGGTATCCATGACTGCCTGTTGAAAATACTCACCATGCCGGGGCGCGATAATAACCTCAACAGCCCGACAGGATAATTCTGATTGTTCAGGAGGAACAAAAAATTGATATAATTGGTGCTCGGCATCTCCAATATTTTTTTATAGATTTCCTCCTTTTCATCCACGATC
>PHBN01000463.1 GCA_002840635.1 Deltaproteobacteria bacterium HGW-Deltaproteobacteria-1 | reverse complement strand
GAGAAGAGGGGGCTGAAGAAGCTCTGTTACCTTTCGGCTGAGTTTTTAATGGGACGGGCGCTCGTCAATAACATGATCAATCTTGGTTTGCTCGAGGAATACCGGGCCGTCATGGCCGAAATAGGTTATCCCTTTGAAAAACTTGAAGAGCAGGAAAATGAAGCGGCTTTAGGCAACGGCGGGCTGGGCCGGCTGGCTGCGTGTTTTCTGGATTCGCTCTCGACGCTGAATATGCCGGTGACGGGCTACGGTATCCGCTATGAATACGGGATGTTCTGCCAGCGTATCGTGGAGGGACAGCAGACGGAAGTGCCGGACGACTGGACGGCACAAGGCGATATCTGGGAAATCGAGCGGAGGGCGGAGCAGCTTGAAGTGCATTTTGACGGCACGATTGAAGAAGTCTGGACAGACAACGGCCTGACGATTGTTCACAAAAACTATCAGACGGTGATGGCGGTGCCGTATGATATGCCGGTCATCGGCTATGACAGCCATGTGCCCGCAACGCTGCGTCTGGGGGGGGCGGAATGTCCCGCCGTATTTGATCTTCATTCTTTCAACAAGGGTGATTTTGTCTGCATGCTGCAGCAAAAGGAGCTTGCCGAGTCGATATCCAAGGTGCTTTACCCCAAGGATGACCATATCATCGGGAGAATGCTGCGCTTAAGACAGTATTATTTCCTGGCTTCCGCGACGATGCAGTGCCTTGTTCGCGAACATAGATGCTGCCGCGTGTTTACGCGATTGTGTCTGAAATTGACGAACGCTTCAGACAACGGCTGTTCAAAGCTTATCCGGATGACCGTGACAAGACAGCCCACATGTCAATTATCGCTTACGACGAGGTTCGCACAGCCAATTTGTGTGTTGCGGTTTGCCGCAAGGTCAACGGTGTCTCGCAGCTTCACGGCAGAATTCTGAAAACAAAAACCTTCCGTGATTTCTATGTGATGTTCCCGGGGAAATTTACGGCCATTACCAATGGTATTACACAGAGACGCTGGCTTGCGGCGGCCAATCCGGCCCTGTGCGAGCTGATCTGCGATCATATAGGCGATAAATTCATCCGTGACTGCCGAGAGTTGGAAAGGCTCAAACCGTTTGTGGATGACAGACGATTTCTGGACGATTTTGCACTAATCAAGCAGCTCAACAAAAAGCGCTTATCCGAATATGTGCAAAAAAGACAGGGTATTGCCCTTGATGCAGGGTCGGTCTTTGATGTCCAGGCAAAGAGGCTGCATGAATACAAACGCCAGCTTCTGAAAGTACTGCACATTTTATATCTGTATCGTCGCTTTACCGGCAATGATCATTATGCCCTGCCCCAACCGGTAACGTTTTTGTTTGCCGCCAAGGCATCGCCTGCCTACTGGCGGGCCAAGAGCATCATCCATTTGATCAATGTGGTTTCCGCTCTTTTGGAATCACATCCGCGCACGAAGGACAACATCCGGGTTGCTTTTCTGGAGAATTACAATGTCTCACTCGCTGAACATCTGATTCCCGCAGCGGATATCAGCGAGCAGATATCAACGGCCGGTTGCGAGGCTTCCGGCACGGGCAATATGAAATTTATGCTCAACGGTGCCGTGACGCTGGGAACGATGGATGGCGCGAATGTGGAGATGTTTGAGAGGGTGGGAGAAGACAATATCTTCATATTCGGTGCCAACGCCAAAGAGATTGACCGGATCGGGGCTGAAAACACTTATAACCCGAAGGACTATTTTGACAGGAATGAGGATATCCGGGAGGCCCTGTCATGCCTGGTGGATGGCACACTGCCCGGTGTCGGCAAAGACCAGTTTCAGGATATTTACCGGTCTCTGTTGTTTGGAGACTATGACCGCGCGGACAAATTTTACCTGCTGTATGACTTTGATGCCTACCGGGCAGCGTTTGAAAAAGTGATGGCCGCTTACAGCGATACGCATGCCTGGACTAGAAAAGCCGCAGTCAATACGGCAAGCGCCGGCTATTTCAGCGTGGAC
>PHBN01000462.1 GCA_002840635.1 Deltaproteobacteria bacterium HGW-Deltaproteobacteria-1 | reverse complement strand
TGCAAATGGCGGTACTCATTGAAACCATGCGCCGCGAAGGCTATGAGCTTATGGTTTCGAAACCTCAGGTCATCACTAAAAAGCAGGACGGCACAACCCTTGAGCCGGTGGAAAGACTGTTTTTGGACATTCCTGAAGAGTTTGTCGGAAGAATCACGGAAAAGCTGTCCATTCGTAAAGGCCGGCTGGAAAGTCTGGTCAATAAAGGCAGCGGCCGGGTGAGCATGGAATTTCTGATCCCTTCGCGCGGCCTGATTGGTTTCCGCAGCCAGTTTTTAACCGATACCAAGGGCGGCGGTGTGATGAACTCGCTTCTCGAAGATTATGCACCGTGGTTTGGTTTGATCCCCCAGCGCAGTACTGGCGTTTTGGTGGCAGACCGCGCCGGACGCGTAACAGGTTACGCAAGTTTCGCGATGGAGGATCGCGGAGAAATGGTCGTGGCTGTCGGCACCGATGTCTACGCAGGCATGATCGTCGGTGAGCGAAACCGCACCCAGGATATAAACGTGAACATTGTCAAGGAAAAGAAACTGACCAATATGCGGGCCTCGACGTCGGATGCAACTGTGATTTTGAGGCCGCCTAGGATTTTATCACTGGATCAGGCTATCGAGTTTATTGCCGAAGACGAACTGGTGGAGGTTACGCCGCTCAATGTCCGACTGCGTAAGATGGAACTTGATGCCACGCGCCGCCAGATGAAAGCACGCAGGGAAGAATCGTGATGAGTAACGGGCTTTGACGCCGCGTCAACGTTCGATAATATTATGATTTAGATAAATTGTTTTCGTCCCGGCAGGATGGGCCGGATGGTTATGGAAATTGAGGCTGGAGAGTTATCAGGAATCAACCGTTACCACGTGGCAACGGTTGATTCCTTTGGAATAGAAAGAATTATTTCTTAGCTTTTTCTGCATCCAGTCCAACTGCGTCAGCTGTTTTTTCCGCACCCTCTTTAACGGCTTCACCGGCTTTTTTCGCGGTCTCTTTTGTTGCTTCGGCCGTTTTTTCGGCTCCTTCTTTCACGGCTTCACCGGCCTGCTCCACCTTCTCTTTCGTAGCCTCAACGCTTTCATCGATTTTCTTGCCTGCCTTTTCCATTGTACCTTCTTTTACGGTTTGCGTGGCATCAACGCTTTCATTGATTTTCTTGTCTGCATTTTCCATCGTGCCTTCTTCTTTTTTCTGGCATCCCGAGACAGAAATAACAAAGATAAGAGCAACGATTACGGGAATGACACCCTTCAGAAATGCCGCGATTGTTTTTTTC
>PHBN01000461.1 GCA_002840635.1 Deltaproteobacteria bacterium HGW-Deltaproteobacteria-1 | reverse complement strand
ATAGGCGTCCGGGGTTATCCGACACGCAATTTCCACCCTTTGGATGAAAAGCAAAACAATCTGGGGAGGCTGAGAATTTATGGACCTGAAAATTAAAGACAAGGTTGCCGTCGTGACAGGCGGGGGAGGCGGCATCGGCAAAGCCATTGCGATGCGCTTGGCCGATGAGGGTGTAACAGTGGTCGTGGCCGACTTGAATGCAGAAACCGCTCGAAATGCTATTGACGAAATTAAAGCCGAGGGCGGAGATGGTTTGGCTGTTTCATGCGATGCGACAAAACCGGAAGATGTTGATGCTATGGTTCAAAAGACAATCAATGATTACGGAGTCATTGATATTCTGGTCAACAATGTGGGCGGGGGTACGGGAATTAATCTGGTGGTTCAATCGCAGGTTGAAGACTGGGACAAGACCGTCGAGATGAATCTGAGAAGCGTGTATCTAAGTTGCCGTGCTGTGGCTAAAGCGATGATTTCAAGGAAACAGGGGCGGATAATCAATATTTCCTCCATTGCCGGAAAGTCAGGGGAGCCGCTTCTGGGACCGTACTGCGCGTCCAAGTTCGGCGTCATTGGATTTACACAGGTGTTGGCCAGGGAACTGGCTCGCTACAACATCACAGTCAATGCCGTTTGTCCGGGATATGTTTATACGCCGGGATGGGAAAAGCTGGCACAGGCACTCAAGGACACACAACCGGCTCTGATGGATAAAAGTCTGCAGGAGATATTCGAGGCCCGAGTCAAAGCGGTGACGCCTTTGCGACGCCCTCAGCCGCCCGAAGACATCGCCGACATGGTAGCGTATCTGGCCTCGGAGCGAGCTCGCAATATTACCGGGCAGGCCATTAACGTAGATGGCGGCGCGGTGATGGGTTAAGGATGGTCTTCACCGGAAATTATAATAATTCCTTCTTTTGAGAGCGCTTCAATTTCTTCCCGGGCATAGCCGATTTCTTCCAGAATGGATTTAGTGTCTTCTCCCAGTGCAGGCGACGGTCCGCACGGTTCGGTCCTGGTCGCGGAAAATTTGAGCGGTACGCCGATCTCCTTGATCCTGCCGCAGACCGGATGCACCTGCTCGTAAACCATCTTCCTTGCCTGCAGGTGAGGGTCTGTTTCAACTTCTGAGATGTCCAGAACCGGTGTAATGCATATGTCCAGCTTTTTTGCGGCGGCAGCCCACTCATCCCTCGTCTTTGTCCGGAAAAGGGCCGCGATTTCTCTGCGCAGATTTTCAGCTTCTTCTCCCATCACCAGATGCTTTTCAATCCATT
>PHBN01000460.1 GCA_002840635.1 Deltaproteobacteria bacterium HGW-Deltaproteobacteria-1 | reverse complement strand
AAATGCCCGTACCAGGCGAACGTCATGAACAGATTGGAGAAGATCAATAATAAAACAGGCTTTAACACAAGATGATACCTCCTCAGGCTTGGATGGCGCCCCGAATGATTGTATCGATCGCATCAGCATACCGGATCGAGGCCTGTTCCAGGGCGGCGGCAAACCCTGCATCCGGAGACAGGCAGGGGTTGGCGTTGATTTCCAGAACAAATGGATTCCCCTGCTGATCAATGCGGAAATCTATGCGGGCATAACCGCGCAGACCGAATAGATGCCAGATCGCGAGAGCAATATCCCTCAATGTGCCAATCAGGGCGGTATCATGAGGGCCCATATCAAAAGAGCGTACTGTATTGTCATATTCGAAGGAGTCTTCAACCCATTTGGCACGGTAATCGAGAAATTTTAATTTTTCCGGCGGGAAATTCTGGAAAAGGATTTCCGCAGCCGGCAGAATCTGTACATCCCCGCCGGAAGACAGAAGGGCAATATTGAATTCACGGCCGTCAATGTAGGCTTCGGCAAAACAGTCCATGCCAAGAATTTGCTTTCGATTCTGCAGGGTGTTCAGCAGGATTTCGCGGTTTGTTGTCTGAAGAACAGCTCCGTCATCCAGACCTACGGAAGCATCCTCCCAGGAAGGCTTTACAATATAAGTATCGGTATCGGCATGACCGATGGCGATGCCTTCGGAGGTCAGCCATGGCGGCGTGGCAATGCCGGCACTTTGCAACATTTGTTTCGCGAGCGGTTTATTGGATGTCAGAAACATGGCGTCCGTCCTGCAGCCCGTGTAGGGAATCTGCAAGAAATCCAGCAGCGCTGTTGCAAAGTATATCATGCTGCCCCTGTCGGCAAATGTTTCTACCAGATTAAACACAACATCCGGCCCAAGAGCGCGGAGTTTGGCGATCGTTTTATTGAAATCCATCACAAAGGGAAGCATGACCGGTTCATAGCCCAGCGAGAGCGCCGCCTCGCTGACGCTTTCGGCTTGCATCAGGCAATCCAGTTCGTCAATTCCCGCGTTCGGGGCCACATCTGTGTGCAAAATGACAATTCGTTTCATGAGGATCTCTTCCGTCCGCCGAGTTTTTGGATTCGGCCTTTCATACAATGATGATTCCGGCGCGCTTCAGTGCTGAATTGAGGATGTCGGTAATGAGCCTGTCATAGGAGATACCTACCAGTCTGCAAAGAATGGGCAGGTCCGAACGGATTGGATTCAGGCCCGCCAGAGAATTGACTTCCATAAAATGAGGAAGGCCGTGAGCATCAGAG
>PHBN01000459.1 GCA_002840635.1 Deltaproteobacteria bacterium HGW-Deltaproteobacteria-1 | reverse complement strand
ATTATAGAACTGAAAAATGAAACCGACGGAATTGGCCCGCCACGCGGCCAGTTCCGTCTCCGATAGATTGGTAATGTCGATATCACCGACATGGATGGTTCCCTCATCCACCTTGTCGATGCCCGCGATCAGGTTCAGAAGCGTCGTCTTGCCGGAGCCGGACGGCCCCATCAACGCCAGAAATTCTCCATCGGCGATATCAAAGGTGATGTCATACAACACTGGCACCACCAGACTTTCCCGGTGATAGGATTTGTAAAGATTTTTGATTTCAACAATGGGTTTTGGGTCTTTTGTAATCATCTCTTTTTCAGGATTATCGCATCATTCGGTTGGATAGTGATATCCGGCCACACCCGGCTGAACCAGGGTCGGACGCTTTAAGCCTCTTCAGCAGGCTATCTTTCCGCTACCTTGATCCTTGCTCCGTCCTTCAATCCTTTCGGATTCAGTACTACGCGGTCGCCCGGCTTCAGACCTGATTGCACTTCCTGCATGTCTCCCAGTTTGTCCCCGATGGATATGACCGACTCCCGCACTTTATGATCCTGAAGCTGATAAACGACATTTTTCCCGTCACGGCTGACCAGCGCTGCCTTATTCACAGCCAGCCTGGGTTGAAGCTCTTCGGGGGTGAGTTCGCGGGAAAATATCACAGGGCTGGCCGACTTTAATCTTTGTAATGCTGGTCTCCGATACATCAGCTTCGACCTGCAGCGAATCCATATCGGCCAGCGTAACGACAGCTGCCTTGGATGTGCTGGACGCACCCAGCGGCGTGACAATATCACCCACATCGGCATTCTTGGTCAGCACAACGCCATCGAATGGCGCCCTGATCAACGTGTAATCGAGATTTGCTTCGGCTCCCGCAAGGGCGGCTGCAGCCGAATCCGCAGATGCCGCGGCTGCTTTCACCGCCTCCTGGGAGCGCAGATATCGAGTATTGACCGTATCGTATTCCGATTGAGAAACATAGCCTCCCCTGATCAACTTTTGGAAGCGGTCATGATCCTTTTGTAAATTATCCCGTTCTACCATGGCCTGTTTTAGCATGGCCCTGGCATTGGCGAGATTGGCCGTGACCTGGTCTTTTGCAGCGTTGACATCGGCATTTTCCATCCTAGCAAGGATTTGTCCTTTTTTAACCAGGCTGCCTTCTTCGACCATCAGGGCTGTAAGTCTTCCTGTCATTTTGGACGCCACCGCCGCTTTGCGCTGGGCAACAATATAGCCGCTGGCGTTCAGCACAGACAATGATTGCGAAGGATAAACCAGTGAAACCGTTGTCACATCCACCGTGCTGGTCGGTGCGATAATACCAGTGCGATAAAGGATAACGCCGATGACCATCAGGGCAACCAGCGCCGCAATGATAAAGGGCTTCTTTTTGCGGCCGGCTGTGACGCTTTTTTTGTCGGATTTGTCAATTTTAAGCTTATTCAAATCTTCTGACGGCATATTTTTCCCACTTTAAGGTTTTTTTAAGAATATGATCATAATTATTAGCAGAACTTTGATTAATTTTCCATACGTATAAAAGAACCTGATCGCACATGATCGTCTTTACCGTCTTGACAACCGCTTGATCCGTCGATAAACTACCTTTAATAATTATCGATAATTAACAGGATGCAAGGAGAATCTCTATGGATATACAAACCGGCAATGATAATATTGCACAATTGTCCGACTGGCAAAAACATCTGGGCGAATACCTGGTGGATTCCCTTCAGCGGTCCATCATTTTTACGGATATTTTACGCAAAAGAGGCAACAATTACATCAAACATATCCGCAGCGGCCAACCGCCGGTGCTGACATATAATTATGAAATGATCCTTAACGCCAAGAATTTCGAGCGGCCCGCCAATTATGCGCTGGTCAGAATTTCCGACCGCCGCCGTGTCGATATCCAAACGGCTGTCAAC
>PHBN01000112.1 GCA_002840635.1 Deltaproteobacteria bacterium HGW-Deltaproteobacteria-1 | reverse complement strand
TGGCTGATCGGCATACCGGACTTCTCCACCTGGAGGATCCTTTTCAGGCGATAACGTTTCAGAAGTACGGACGGATCAAGAAAGGGAATCCCTTTTTCCAGCGTAACAGCGCGCAGAAGATCAATCAGGGCTCCTCTTCTGCCAATGTTAACCGGTACCGGGGCGGAAAGATCGTCGTGGGACTCGTTAGCCGCAAACGGAAACCAGCTGCGAATACGGCTCATAACACCCTCCCCCTTTCCTGCCGAAAGAAGGGGATAGCCGGCAGTGACGGGAGCATTGATGTGCGAAACAATGAGCATTTTTCTGGGATGAATAAAATTCATGATCTCGGATAGGTCCTGTTCAATTTCCTGTCTGTCCTGATAGCTCACCACGGTTTCCCGAATGATGTGCTCAGGGGTTTGTTTGTAAAAATCGTGCCGCCTGTCCGTTGCCAGATGGTGCATATAATAGCCCTGATAAAGGTATTTTGTCACGGAACAGATTTCGAACAGTATCGGTTGACGGAATCGGGAATCTCTATCTGACGGGTGATAAACCGGAAAAGCTGCAGAATCTCCTTTGTTGTATGGACAAATGAAATGGCATTGTCAAAATCGGTGCAGGAAAAATGGTTTCTGGTAAATGCTATCCTGCACGTTCCGAACAGAGCGACCTTCACATTGCTCTTGTGATATTTCATCCGCCATCCCATGATTGACATGCCGTCAGCCGACCTCTGACCCAAAGGATTGATTTGGTGCTGGTGTATACATTGAATGCCCATTTATGTCAAACCGGCCTATCCGGCACGCACATGCTCTGAAAGGTTCCTTTGCAGACCAGGGAATATTCTTCGTCCCAGGTCTTGCAAACGGGCTGCGTTCAGTATATAAGCCGCTAATTATCAACGTTCATCCAGGCAAACAAGCGGCCTCTCATGCGCTTTGCAAGCAACCAGGATAACCTCGACCTTGCCGCGGGGACGGGAAAGGAAACGAAGGGGTGGGGGGAATAGGTTTTCCGGATTGCAAAATATTTAACCGCATCAAAAAGGAAACAACGATGAATGAGCCGATAAGATATGAGAACCTAAAAGACCGCATCATCGAAATAAGAGGGCAAAAGGTATTGCTGGACTCGGATGTTGCCGACATATACGGCGTTGAAACTCGGGATATCAACAAGGCTGTGATCAACAATCGAGATAAATTTCCAGCAGGCTATGTCGTTGAACTTTTGAAACCGGAAAAAAATGAACTGGTGGAAAATTTCCACCGGTTCAACAAATTGAAACACTCTACGGTTAATCCCAAGGCCTTCCCTGAAAAGGGCCTCTACATGCTGGCAACCATTCTCAAAAGCCCGCAGGCTGTCCAGGCCACCCTGGCGGTCATCGAAACGTTCACCAAGATCAAGCAGCTGTCACGCAACATAAGAGAGTTGTCTTCTATCCAGGACAAGGACAGGCAGAAATCCCTGCTTCAGGAAGGCGGCAAGCTGATCGAGGATGTGTTTGGCGAGGATATGGAAACGAGTGGCACGGAAACATCCATCGAGATAAATTTCGCGGTCGTTAAATTCAAACACTCCGTCCAGAAAAAGAAAAAAAGGGCCTGACCACGGAATGTCGGGTTTATGTCCCGGCGAACTGGCTAATAAGATGCAGGAAGTACCTTTTATTTTATATACACGGGACAAAACATGCTGTTTAATTCTTACGCTTTCATTCTGATTTTTCTGCCCCTGGCCGCCGCCGGCTATTTTCTGCTCCACAGGTTTTTTTCGGCGAAGTGGGCCCTTATTTTCCTGCTGGCTGCCTCGCTTTGCTTCATGTCTTTATGGAATGTGCAATTCACCCTCGTTCTGATGTTTTCCGTATTGATAAATTTTGCCTGCGGATCAGCCCTGTCTGCGGCGGCAGAAAGTAACGCGAAAAGCAAAAAACCCATTTTCATCACCGGAATCATCTTTAACATCCTGCTGCTGGGATTCTTTAAATACAGCAATTTTTTCCTGGAGAATGTCAATGCTGTTTTCGCGACCGACATTCATGCGCTTCGCATCTTACTCCCCATCGGCATCAGCTTTTACACCTTCATGCAGATTGCCTGGCTGATGGATATCTACCGCCAGGGTGGCTACCGCTATGATTTTCTCAGCTACTGCCTTTATGTGACGTTCTTTCCCTACGTGATGTCCGGCCCGATCGCCTATCACAGGGAAATCATCCCGCAGTTTAAAACACCAGAAAACTGGACATTCAGCACCTCCAATCTGTGCCGGGGGCTTTTTATTTTTTCCATCGGCCTTTTCAAGAAAATGGCCATCGCCGACACCCTGGCCATTATCGTCAACGGGGGGTTTGACGCCTCACGGGTGCTTACCTTCACGGAAGCCTGGATCACCAGTCTTTCCTTCACCATGCAGATTTATTTTGATTTCAGCGGCTATACCGATATGGCCATCGGCGCAGCCCTGGTTTTCAACATCCGTCTGCCGATCAATTTCAATTCACCTTACAAGGCAACGAACATCAAAGAATTCTGGCAGCGCTGGCATATTACCTTATCGCGCTTCCTGCTCAATTACGTCTATGTTCCGCTGGGTGGCAACCGCAAGGGTGAAACCCGCACGCTCGTCAACATCCTGCTGCTCTTTATCATCTGCGGCCTATGGCACGGCGCCGCATGGGCGTTTGTTTTCTGGGGAGGGCTTACGGGGCTGGCCTCGATTGTCTACCGGCTCTGGGGAAAAACCGGCCTGCGGCTGCCCAAAGCGATTGCCTGGCTGGTATATTTCGGCTTTTTCAATATCTCCGCTGTTTTTTTCCGGGCGCAAACCTGGCAGGACACAATAAAGGTATTGAAAGGCATGATCGGGCTAAACGGCATTTATGTATCGCCCAATCTGGCGGGCAATCCTTTCTGGCAAAAATTGACCGTGATTGGAATTCGTTTTGGCGAATGGCGGGAAAATCTTCCCGATACTGATATGTATTTGTACTTCCTGTGTTTTTTATTGATTCCCTTTGTCCTTCTCACAAAGAATTCCAACGAGCTTCTGGAAAAATTTTCACCGAACTGGAAAAACGCCCTGGCGGTGAGTCTGATGATGATTGCGGGACTGCTTTTATTGAACAAAACCAGTTCATTTTTATATTTTAATTTTTAGGCGGGAATTGATTCATGAGCTATCTGAAGTGGCTGATTACAACATTATTTTTGATCCTTATTTTCGCGGCGCTCGTTGTTGCGGTCAATTTTTACGTGGATCATCACGGGGTCCGCTTGAGCCTGTTCGGCGGCAGCCGGGAAATCCATCAGGATCAAGTCATTTATCCG
This sequence comes from Deltaproteobacteria bacterium HGW-Deltaproteobacteria-1, assembly GCA_002840635.1. Lineage (GTDB taxonomy): Bacteria > Desulfobacterota > Syntrophia > Syntrophales > Smithellaceae > UBA8904. Next base: position 10,996 of record PHBN01000112.1, on the reverse strand, counting down.
GACGGCATTAACCAGCACATGTTCAACCCGGAACTCGTATTTCGCAATCCTGAAAAATTTGATTCCTTTCTCTTCGGATCGTCGCGCACTTCCGTGATCCATGTGGAAAAAATTCCGGAAGGCAGGTTTTACAACATGTCCTACTCCCTGGGGCTGCCCACGCAACACCTTGCCATTCTCAAGGCTTTTGTAAAAAGGGGAATAAAGATTAAACGCGTCATTATCGGATTGGATGAAATTGCTTTTGCCATGCCGCCTGCGGCAACGCAAAAGCACCTCGTGCGCATTATGCACCCAGACATCGGCGGTCCGGGCCGTCTGGAGCTTTTCGGCATGTATTTTTTCCGAAAACCTGACCTGGAGGAACTGGGCAGGTGGTACGACAGAGTTGTCCTGGGTAAGATGAATGGCAGAATTATCACGACTCCCCGGGGTCTAAATCTGGTCTGGATGGAGAAAGACCGGATCATCGAGAAAGCGGCGAAACCTGTTTTTTACTTCGACGCCGGTCCATATAAACCGGTCACTTACGACCAGAAAAAAATGGATGAAGCTTTCCAGTCCATTGAAGAACTGGTTGCCCTGGCACAGGCTCATCACTTTCAGCTTACTTTCTTTATCTCGCCAATATATTCAAAGCTTTATCTGAACAATGCGGAAGCATTATTGACCGCAAAAGCGAGGCTTGCCCAAATAACGGATTATTACGATTTCAGCGGATTCAACTCTGTGACAACAAACCCGGTCAACTATTATGAGGAAGTCCATTACCGCTATCGGGTGGGTGACATGATCATTGCACGCATTTTTGGCGTCGATGTGGCCACGTTACCAAAAGATTTTGGGGTTCTGGTGACAAAACAGAATGTCGGCCAGCACCTGGAAAACCAAAAGCGCGAGCTTGAGCAGTATTTGAAGTCTCATTCACTGAAATGATTTCATACCAAGTCGCATTACTGCGCCAGAGAGGCTAATAAAATCACGCCTTCATTTTTGCGGCATCGAGCGTGTTTTTCATCAGCATGGCAATGGTCATGGGGCCTACACCGCCGGGAACGGGTGTAATGTACGAAGCCTTGGCGACGACCTCGTCAAAAGCTACATCGCCTGCCAGTTTGCCATTATCCAGACGGTTGACACCAACGTCAATGACTACAGCCCCGTCCTTAACCATGTCCGCGGTAATCATCCGCGCCCTGCCTATGGCTGCAATCAGTACATCGGCACGTGAGGTCACCGCAGGAAGATCTCTTGTTTTGGAATGGCACATCGTGACGGTCGCGTTTTGCGCCAGCAGCAAAAGAGCCATGGGCTTCCCGACAATGTTGCTGCGTCCGACAACAACCGCATCTTTCCCGGCAAGTTCAATGCGGGTGCTGGCGATCAATTCCATAATACCGCGGGGAGTGCAGGGAATAAACAAAGGCGAACCGGTGACCAGACCGCCCACATTATAGGGATGAAAGCCGTCTACGTCTTTATGCGGATCAATGGCCGCAATGATTTTGTCCGTGGCAATGTGCTTTGGCAGCGGCAATTGAACCAGAATGCCATGAATGAATTCATCTCTGTTCAGATCATGGATCAAGGTCAGCAGTTTGGATTCGGTTGTGTCCGCAGGCAGCCGGTATTCCCGGGACAGGAATCCAACTTCTTCACATGCCTTGCCCTTGCGTCCCACATAGACTTGCGAGGCCGGGTCTTCACCAACAAGAATAACCGCGAGGCCAGGAACCAGACCGGTCTTTTCCTTGAACGCCAGGGTCTCCTCCCGCAGTTTCAGACGAATATCCTTCGCGATCTTGTTGCCATCAATAATATTGGCCATTAAACGCTTCACCCCTTGGGACTTTCACAATAAAAGATCCCCCTCGATTCATGTTTTATGAAATCGAGGGGGCTTATTGCTAAATGACCTTCAATTTGCTTTTTTACTTTTCTTCAGGTGCGGAGCCCCCAGTAAATTGCCTATCGTAAAATCAGGGTCAAGCAGGATGATGGAACCGCTGCTCTTCTGCTTGCGCTTTGCAATCTGCTTAATCATAAAATTCGGCACGGCACTGTCCTTCAGGTTGCCTATACCCAACCCGGAATACTTCTTTTCAGCCTTAAGCCGCTCGACATCCTTATCGGCTTTCAGTGCGGCAGTTACATGATCATTATCATCTGTTGAGCTCGAACTGGCGTACACCATATATACAACTTTGCCGGCGAATTCCGGCGAACTGAGGCTATATACCTTATCATTAAGAGCATCATTCAGTTTGAAATCGCTAATTTTGTCCCCCACCTTCAACGAAGCAGCATAAGACGTAAAAACGAACAACGATAAAACAAGTAAAATCGCAACAAAAAACTTTTTCATTTTGCCCCTCCCTTTGTGCCCATTAGTTTTTTAAAATCAATCTATGGATGAATTTCAATTTTCACCATGATTGGGTCGGGAGTATATGGTAAAATCAACACACTGGCAAGAAAAAAAACACCTTAAGATAAATATTTCTCTTCGATTGATAGGTCCTTGAAAAAAATATTTTTCTCTGCTAAATTAAGCGCAAATTGTTCAGGGAGACTGTAAAAACCATTAATCTTGCACTGCTACTCGATGAATCTGTTCAAAGCCACGCTGACCGGACCGTGCTGATTGCAGAAAATCAACGCATCACGTACAGTCAATTGCAGTCGGCGGTTTACACTGCCGCACAATCATTAAAAAACCAGGGAATGGAAAAAGGCGATAAGGTAGCGTTAATGCTGCCGAACGTCCCCGAGTTCTTTTATTATTGTTTGGCCGTCGTCCGATCCGGAGCCGTCGTCGTTTTGCTCAATACCTCATCCACTCCGGCTGAGTTGCGCTACCTTCTGAATAACAGTGACGCAAAGATTCTCATCGCCCAGGAATCGGGCGGAAAAAGATACCGCGAGATTCAAGATCAGCTTGAAACCTGCCGCATACTGCACACCATCCATTCCGGACAGGAACCATTTATGGCTGAGCAGGAAAGTTCACGGAATCCCGAAGAACCTTTTGCAACCGCTATCGATCCCGATGACCCGGCCATGATGATTTATACGGCAGGGTTGACCGGTAAACCGCTTGGTGCAGTGCTGACCCATCGCAATCTTTATGAAGAGCTCAACATGATTCAGCCAATCTTCCGCAGAGAGCCGGATGACGTTGGCCTTTGCCTGATTCCCCTGTTTCACTCTTTCGGAGCCACCGTAAACATGCTCAATGTCATACAAGCAGGCTGTTCCACCGTCATGATGGATCGATTAACCATGGATGGTCTTTTTTCCACGATAGAAAGAAACAGAATAACATATATTTGTGCCGTTCCCCGCCTCTACATCGGTATGGTCTTTTACGATAAAGCAGAAAAATATGATGTAAGTTCATTGAAGCTTTGCGTCACCGGCGGTTCAGCCATGCCTCCCGAGTTCATACCTCTTTTTGAGCAGAAATTCGGTGTGCGCATTCTGGAAGGCTACGGCCTGACGGAAGCGTCGCCCGCTTGCTCTTTCAACAGAATTGAATTACCGGCAAAACCCGGGTCCATTGGCTCCCCTCTCACCGGCATTGATATTAAAATTGTTGATGACACCGGGCAGGAACTGCCGACAAATCAAGTAGGTGAACTCATCATCCGGGGCGGCAACGTTATGAAAGGCTATTATAAAGATGATGCCGCCACTGCAGCGGTGATCAAGGATGGCTGGCTCTATACCGGGGACCTGGGCAGGATGGACCAAGACCATTACATTTTCCTGACAGGCCTAAAGAAAAGAATGATTATTACCAGCGGGTTTAATGTCTATCCGAGTGAAGTTGAAACCGTGCTGAACATGCATCCGGCGGTGAAAGAATCGCGGGTAGTGGGCAAGGAAGATTTAATGCGCGGGGAACTGGTAAAAGCGGAGGTTGTCCTGCGCGACGGATTTCAGCCGGACGACAAGGAGATCATCCGGCACTGCAAAACCTATCTCTCTCCCTACAAGGTGCCGCGGGAAGTTGAATTTGTCTCTTCCATTGCGTAAATCCGTTCACAGGAAATCACCTGAAAGACGTTCATGCACAGTTGTGAAAAACCCTGCGCTTTTTAATTCCATCCTTTTTTATGATTAAATGTATACCGCGAGTAGTCATTTGAACCAGCACAGGCGTACACCCACTAGACCCTGAACCTAGCGCGTCTACCAATTCCGCCACTTCGGCACGTGAGTTGTGCTCTATACCGAACCATACGGTCTTGTCAAGATAAAATCCGCTTGAAATTAATGGTCAAAATGCTATGTTATAAAGCTTAATTAACCACCTCTCAGCAAACTGCGGAGAATTAATGCTCGTCCCGCGCGAGCGGGATTAAAGGAGTTTTAGCGGTGCATCATGAAGATATTTGAAGGGATTGAAAACATAACCGGGGATTTCCGGGGGGCCTTTGTCACCATCGGCAATTTTGACGGCGTACACTTGAGCCACCAGCATATCTGCCGAAAACTTGCGGCTGAGGCAAAAAAATCTGGACAAAAATCGCTGGTGATCACTTTCGATCCTCATCCCAAAATGATTCTGCATCCGAACATTCGGCCTTTTTACCTTATTACCACGCGGTCCGAAAAGATCGCTTTGCTTGAGGCCTGCGGAGTTGATGCGACGGTGATTATTCCCTTTGACTTGCATTACTCTAAAATAACCGCCGCAGAATTTGTGCAGGATTTTCTGTGGAAAAAACTGGCCATTACAAAAATCATTATCGGCCATGATTATGTTTTCGGGCAGGCGAGACAGGGCAATGACGCTTTCCTGAAGGCCCAGGGGCGAAAACTCGGTTTTTCCGTCGAAGTGATTGCGGCGTTTAAAATCGATCAGGAGATTGTCAGCAGCACCCTGATCCGAAACTGCATCCTGTCGGGAGACATCCCCAGCGCCGCCAGGCTTTTGGGGCGTTTTTACAATGTTGCGGGAACGGTCGGCTCGGGGGCCGGCAGAGGGACAGGCCTTGGGTATCCCACCGCCAATATCGAACCGGAAAAGGAACTGCTGCCGCCATCGGGCATTTACGCGGCATTTGTCATGGTCGATGGCAACAGATACATGGGGGCTCTTAATATCGGGGCAAAACCGACTTTTGAAGATTACACATCCACGTTTGAGGTTTTTCTGTTGGATTATGAGGGCGACCTGCGGGGGGGAAAAATAAATGTTTTGTTTGTGGAGAAGCTGCGGGACATTGTCAAGTTTGACGGCCCCGAAAGTTTGAAGCGCCAGATCGCGGCGGACGTGGAAAAAACAAAAGAAATTTTAAAAAACAAATAATTTTGGAGGATATTGTTTATGTTAAAAATTGCCATTGTGGGCGCGACCGGAATCGTCGGTCAACAAGCGATCGTCAGTCTGCTCGGACATCCCTGGTTTAAAATCACCAAGCTGGTCGCCTCGGAACGCTCGGCTCAAAAGAAATATATCGACGCACTCAGGGACGCCAACGGCTCCATTCGCTGGTGGTGCCCCGAGGAGCTGCCGGCTGATATCGCCAACATGATTGTGGAAGAAGCGGCCAGTTTCGATCCGACATCCGTGGATATCATTTTTTCGACCATGGATTCTGGTCCTGCCAAAGAGCTGGAACCGAAATACGCGAAAACCACCCCGGTCATCAGCACCGCGTCGGCTTTTCGCTATGAAGCCGACACCCCGATTCTGGTGGGCGGCGTCAACATGGATCACGCGGCGCTTCTTGCCGTTCAGCAGAAAAACCGCGGATGGAAGGGCTTCATTTCGCCCAAATCCAACTGCACCATTGCCGGTCTGGTGATTTCATTAAAGCCGATCCTCGACAATTTCGGCGTCAGGCAAGTCGTGGCAACATCGCTGCAGGCCATGTCCGGCGCGGGCAGGACTCCCGGTCTTTCCGCCATGGATATGACGGAAAATGTTGTTCCCTACATATCGGGAGAAGAACCGAAAGTTGAAACTGAACCGCAGAAGATTTTGGGGAAATTCACCGGCAGCACCATTCAGGATGCGGCCTTCGGCATAACCGCCACCTGCACCCGGGTTCCGGTCATCGACGGCCACATGGTGGTCGCGTTTGTGCAGACCGAAAAACCCTGTTCGCCCGAAGACGTGAAAAGGGTCATGATGGAATACGGCAGGGATTTTGCCGAACTGCACCTGCCCAGCTCACCCGCGCATCTGATCGATGTGACCGATGATCCGTTCCGTCCCCAGCCGCGCATGGACCGCGACAAGGGCGGCGGTATGACCGTAACCGTCGGGCGCATCCGCAAAGATCCGATTATCGAAAACGGCATCAAATACGTCTGCCTGGCGCACAACACCAAGCTGGGTGCGGCCAAAGGCGCGCTGCAGACCGCGGAATATCTTGTCAAAAATTACCTGAAGCTGGTCTAATCGTCTTGAAAGGTCGAGGGCGGCGATTCATCATCGCCCCCGACCTTCTTAATGAAAACAGGGAGGGGACAAAAGTCTATCGACTATTGTCCCCTCCATTGCGTATTGCATCAATGCGCCTTACGGCTGCTATGGGCTAATTAACCGCCGTGTTGAAAGATCATAGGGCACAGTGGGTATTGTTTTATTGAGACCGGGAGCAGTGTCCGTAAAAAACTTCAGCGCGGCAGACCAGGCATAGTATTCCTGTATCCCCGCCGTTACCGGATCTCTATCCAGGCGGGTGCTCAGCAGATTACTCGCGTCTATTTCCGTTCCATCCTCAAGCTTTGGATGCAGCGATATTCCGAGCCCCGACAGCAAACTCTGTATACTTGGCGTCAGCAGCATATCCATTGTATATTTATCAATGATGACCGGATAAAGCGTAACCGTTCCTTTCGGAATAGTAGCAGGAGGCGTCACTTCGGTGCATTTATAATCATCCCACGCATAAGCCTGCGCATCGGTTACGGTTGTACCGGTGTATGTGCATTTGAGACCCGAGAGACTGGAAAAATACGCTATAAACTGCGGAGCCAATAGCTGATAAGCAATTATCGATGCATCAAATTTGCAGAGGTCCCACACTTCGTTGCCGTTGACATACACCTTGAGCAGCGGATAGCCAGGCAGCAATGGATCCTGATCATCGGCCGTGGTTATCCCGAGGGGAACGATCGCGAAGAGATCGGCAAAAGCAATCACCTGATCCTGCTTGAAGGTGCCTCGAATCACACCGTTTGCGAATGCGCCGATTGTCGGTTTGGTGCTTTCCGTTCCCACATAACGAATGGAATCGGCAAGCAGGTTTCCCAGACCAAACTCCTGGGCGCTTCCGGGATCATTGAGATCAAGGCTCGACGTGGCTACGATGGACGAAAGGCTGGTGCTCAGCGGGGGCAGAGCCAGTATGGCGTTGATTGTATCGTTCATGTCCTGCACCATCGAATTGATCAGGATGTTCCCGGTGATGGTGTCATTGATGGTATGATTGGTAAGCGTAGGTGCTTCACTGAGCGTTTTTTGCGTCATATTCACGCGGAAATCGAGCTGGGCAAGGTTCGTTCCATTAGCACCGGAACAGATAATATAGGAGGTGTGGCTGCCATTGACAACCGGGATAACCGTGTTTGTCATTTCATGGTCATGCCCCGAGGCAATAATGTCAATGCCTGTGATGTTCTCGGCCAATTTGATATCGTCACCCGCCGGGGTTCCGTTCGGATCAGTAACACCCGAGTGAGACAGAGCGATGACGACGTGTACCTCCTCCGTGTTGCGAAGCGCGTCCACTTTCCCCTGAATGAATGCCTTCACGTCGGCGTTCTCGTAATCGCTTTTGAAAGTAACCGGCGGCGCATTGGGGGCGTATTGGTCCGATGTCTTGCCCATAAGACCGAGCACACCGACCTTCAGGCCGTTTGCGTAAGTTTTGACATAATAATCGGTGATGATCACACCTGAACTGTTAAGCGCCTCGAGACCATTATCTCGTATGTCGGCGGCGTCAAACACGGTGTTGGTGGCAATAATCGGGATGGGAAAGCCACCAGGTGAAGCTATTGCCCTGTTGATCATTAAGGCCAGCTTTTCCGGGCCATAATCGAACTCATGGTTACCCAGGGTAATGAAGTCGTATTGCATTGTACTGATGAACCGAAACGGTGCCGGGTCTGTGTTCCACAGCATATCGTAGGCTGTGCCCATGTTGTAGTCACCGCTGTCCACAAGAAGTACCAGAGCTCCGCTTAAGAGCCTCTCTGTTCTTATCTCATTGATTTTTGTCGCCAGCCTTGCCCATCCGCCCTGCACGGTATCGTCTCCTGTACTGGCGGGGGTGTATTCATTGAAGGACCCGACACCGGATACGGTGTCGTGCATATCCGTGGTCTGCAGCAGGGTCATCCGAACGATCTGATCCTCCGGCTCCGGTTCCGGCCAAAACCAGAAAGGAGCATCACCGCCGCCTGAACAGCCTGTGATAAGAAATGTCAGAGCAATCAATCCGACAAAAAATATCTTAAACCATAATGTTGATGTCTTTTGCATGAGTCCTCCTAAGAAATAAAGGAAATAGAAAAATTAACGGTATCGTTTCACTGTCGGCGGATAATACGGTGCAATTATTAACACGTTACCGTGCATATCTCAAGGATGTTATTTCCGTGTTTTTGCGTATGCGGCATGATAGGAACTTCTCACCAGCGGGCCGGATTCGACATGTTCAAAACCTTTTGAGCAGGCAATCTCCCTGAATTCGGCAAATTCATCGGGATGATAATATTTAGTAACCGGCCGGTGCTTGAGGGTCGGCTGCTGATACTGCCCGATGGTCAAACGCCTGCAGGACGCAGCTGCCAGATCATCCATCAAGCGCAGGATATCCGCTTTTTCTTCGCCGAATCCCAGCATGAAACCGCTTTTTGGAACAACCGCTGTATCCGCAACGCAAGACAGCAGTTCCAGTGAACGATGATAATTCCCCTCAGGACGAAGATGGCCAAACAACGGCTCAACTACCTCCATGTTGTGGTTTAGCACATCGGGTCCCGCGGCTGTTACTAGCTCCAGATTTTGCAGTCGGGGATGGATTGACGAAGCCCTGTAATGGCCCGGGCAAACACATCAGCGCCTCCGTCGGGCAGATCATCGCGCGTTACGGATGTGATTACAACATAACGCAATTTCATCTGCCGCACGGCGGTAACCAAATTTTCGATTTCGTTTTCGTCTGTTTTCTGAGGCACGCCATGGGCAACATTGCAGTAAAGGCAGTTTCTTGTGCAGACATTCCCGAGAATTAGAAAAGTGGCGGTGCCACTTGCAAAACATTCCGCCATGTTGGGGCAGGCCGCCTCCTGGCAGACGGTGTGCAGTTTCAGACCGGCAAGAGTAGACCGGATTTTGTGGCAGCCGTCGGTGTAAGGCGGCCGCACCTTCAGCCAGGAAGGTTTGCGCAAAGACGGTATTGTTTGTTGTGGTCTTTTCATCCCGCCGAATTCCATAATAATCATATCAGCTTATTAAATAATGAATGCTTTACGATACCAAAACGTTCATACGCGTTTCCCGGAGACCAGTTCTGCAAAATATTCAAACGAGCGGTTGTAGGTTTTTTCCGCATCCTTCGGGAAAAAACACCCCGGCAACTGCCTTTTGGTCAAATGATACGAAACGCAATCACAGCAGATGCCCTTGCGGCTGCATGGTTCGTAAGAGCAATTGCATTTCTTCAGATTATGATCCTTTTTGCAATCCATCGGATTTCCTCCAAAAAAAGGCCTGCTGTTTTCATCTTTTCCAGCAAACATCCGGCTTGCGCGCGGCGAGGACTTCATCGAGCCGGCTAACGGGCGTGGAAAGCGGTGCATCTTTCACCCGCTGCGGATTCTCTTCGGCTTCCCGGGCGATGGAGATCATCGCTTCACAAAAAGCGTCAAGTGTTTCTTTGCTTTCTGTTTCTGTGGGCTCAATCATAATGGCTTCATGCACAATGAGCGGAAAATAAATGGTCGGCGGATGATATCCAAAGTCAATCAAACGCTTGGCCATATCGCTGGTATGCACGCCATTTTGCTCGACCTGCCTACTGCCTGAAAAGACGCACTCATGCATGCAAATGCGGTCGTAGGGAAGATCAAAATACGGCTTCAGTTTTTCTTTAATGTAATTGGCATTGAGCACGGCCATTTCCGTGACGCGTGCAAGTCCTTCGGCACCGAGCGACCGAATATAAGCATAGGCCTTGACGATCACATTGAAGTTTCCATAAAAGGCCCGCACCCGCCCGATGGTGTCCGGAAATTGCTCCGACCAGCCATACCCGGAATCGGTTTTGACAATCCGTGGTACCGGAAGATAATCCACCAGTCCTGCACACACTCCCACCGGACCGCTACCCGGACCGCCTCCGCCGTGCGGCGTGGAAAAAGTCTTGTGCAGATTGAGCTGAATGACATCAAAGCCCAGGTCTCCCGGCCTCGCCTTGCCCAAAAATGCATTGGCGTTCGCGCCGTCACCATAAAGCAGGCCTCCCCTGCCGTGAATGATTTGCGCCACTTTTTCGATATTGCGTTCAAACAGGCCCAGCGTATTGGGGTTAGTGAGCATCAGGGCCGCGACATCCTCCGTCATCAGCGATTCCAGATGCCCAAGATCAACGCCGCCTTCCGTGTTGGACCGCAGTGTGACGGTCTCAAATCCGCATAGCGCTCCGGACGCCGGATTGGTTCCGTGAGCGGCATCGGGAATCAGAATCAGATGCCGCTTTTCACCCTTCTTTTCAAAATACTTCTTGATCATCATGACGCCGGTAAGTTCGCCGTGCGCACCTGCCGCCGGCTGCAGGGTGAAATCGGCCATGCCGAAGATTCCGCTCAAGAGTTTCTGCATGTCGTACATCAGCGCCAGGTTCCCCCGGGCAAAAGTATCCGGGGCATCAGGATGCAGACCGGTGAATCCGGGCAGAGCTGCAACATTTTCATTGATTTTTGGATTGTACTTCATGGTGCAGGAACCCAGCGGATAAAAACCGAGATC